>JAYYRF010000110.1:0-3223 GCA_036127535.1 Myxococcota bacterium
GGTTTTTAAGATGGAGGCCTACGACGCCACACGTTATAACGAATATATGTTCAAAGGATAGGGTGGTGTTGTCGCTATCATTTCCGTTTCGGATAAGACCATTCAACGACTCTATACCGAAGCCGCCAAGGTTGTTCGGTATGGTGCCAGCGAACAGGAGGCTTTGGAGATGATTACCCTCGATCCGGCCAAAATGCTGGGAATAGAGAATCGGGTGGGTACCATTGAAGTCGGAAAAGACGCGGACTTGGCCTTGTTTTCAAAACATCCACTCGACGTCTACACACGGGTGGACTTTACATGGATTGATGGGGAACTCGTCTATCAAAAGGAGAGCGCCGATGCCCAGTAATATTTGGACAAGACGAATGCTTTTACAAGGGTTGGCGGCAGGCACATGTCTCTCGCCTCGCTTGGGTTTGGCATCGGAGCACGATGGCTACATCGATGCGCAACCTGTAGAGCAATTCTTTCAAAATGGTGTATTGCTGGATAGCGATGGCCAAATACACAACGGTATTGGCATACATTTAAAAAATGGACGAATCGCCTCCTTGTCGTCGTCTATACAGCAAGGGGAAGATCTCAAAGGCACTTGGATCGTACCCGGGTTTAGCGATGCGGGCTCCACCGTTGGCATGTTTGAAGTCGGTTTGGAGAGCCGTACCCACGATCACAATGAGTCGAAGGTGGAAGAGCGCGAGCGTTTGGTTCCCGCGTCTTCGTTCAATCCATTATCGGCGACGGTACCGGTTGCCCGCACGGCGGGATTCACCCACAGCTTTCTTCGACCCAGTGCAGGCGGGCTCGTCGTTGGGCAAACCTCCTTGGTTAGGCTCGCCGGTTTGGTTCCCGCGGATGCAACCGTAGAAGAAGGGGTTGCTTTGGTCTTGGCATACAAAAAAGGAGACAAGGCGAGTTCTCGAATGGGCTTGCAGGTGGTTTTAAAGGATCTACTATCTGAATACGGACCGACGAAACCCAAGCGAACCGGGTTCTTTTCGAAAAAGACCAAGGATCCCTATGCAGGGATGGAACCCGTGGAAAGGATATGGTCGAAGGTTGCGGATCAAAAGATGCCGCTTTTGATATCGGCGAATCGCGTTGATGACATCGCAAATGTGATTGCGCTTCAAGAAGAATTCCCTGCGCGGATCATACTTGTTGGTGGCGCAGAAGCATGGATGCAGGCAGATAAACTGGCCGCGGCAGATGTACCTGTAATTTTGGGGCCGCTCGATGTACAGCCATCCAGTTTTTCACATCTTCACGCCCGTTATGACAATGCCGCCATCTTACACAAAGCCGGTGTCAAGATCGCATTTCAATCGCGCGCCAATCATAACGTTCGCTTTCTCCCATCTTTGGCCGGACTGGTGGTTGCGCACGGGCTTCCTTTTGAAGAAGCCATTCGCGCTCTGACAGTCAACATATACGACATTCTGCAGATAGAGCGTGCCGTTGACTTGAAACGCGACGGAACGGATCTGCCCGCGAGTTTCTTCTTGTGCGAAGGGGATCCGCTGCAGCCCCGAAATGCCGTATTGCGGATGTGGATTGAAGGCAGAGAAGTCTCTCTAGAAACGCGACAAACGAAACTTCGAGATCGTTTTAAGGTGCTTTCGCGATAATCCGAAAGATCTCTTTCGGTAAGGCGAGAGGACGTCCGTCGGAACCGACACTCGGATATTTGGGGAAAAGAAGTTTCCCGCTCACTGCGGCATGAATCGGCGGGGTGCCCGGCGCGCTGAGTACTTCCCCTTTTTGTATCGGCAAGAAGTTGATTAAGTTGGGTCGTAGGCGTAATTGTGGATTGTCGTAACGCTCTCGGTAAACGGTTTCAAAGAGTTCGATTTCAGGTTGTTCTTGCGCGTATTCTGTGAGGGTTGTGCGGCCTTGTGCAAGGGAATCTGCGATGCGTAGTACTCTTTGAATTGCTGTTTTGGCGAGCGTCTCCGCTTCGGCATGGAATCCTTTTTCTCCCATCTCGATCGTGATTGCCGGTTTTCCCCGTAGGGAAACATAGTCATCGGCACATCGTGTGGTTGCAGGGCCTTTTGGAGGGGTCGCGTCTATACCAGAGTCAGCCAGTGCGAGGGCTCGTGCCCACTGTGCGCTCACCTTCGTCCATGGAAAGATATAAAAAGGCTTGGCCGACGGCAGAATCGTTTGATGAAAATCCAAGAGAAGATCGGCAGTATCAAAAATGGGTCTGATTTCACGAGATCGCTTTGCTTCATGGGTTTGTAAGGTTGTGTCCAAAAACATGCGATTCAAATCCGACTCGAGGAATCGTTGGTTCTTGCGCGCGGCTTCCGGGTTGCCAAGTAAAAGAGTGAGTCGTCCACCATAAGAGAGTTCACCACTCTTTAGAGCCTGAAGCGCCCATATAAAGGCAGGAAGAGGTCCGGTTTCATTTCCGTGTATCAGCGTAGAGAGAACGATGTGAAAAGAGTGCGCATGACCGTTGTGTTGATGCATCCACGGGTAGGATTGGCTTTCTTTTAGGGCAAGGAAGGTTTTAAGTAGATTTTCGAGCATACTGTTGCATCACCTTAAAACAGCTTTAGTTGCTGGTTTGATTTTTCGTTTTGACGGAGGAGGGCAAATTTGGTCATGGGTGCATTTTGCTCCGATGTTGCGACCCAGTCCTCGGGCTCTTCGAGCAGTTGACGATTATAGATTTCGACACCTTTGGGAAGGCTTGTGAGGTTTTTCCCCATCAAGATACCGCAAAGTGCACCGATAGCCGTCAGCGCGCTGCGAGACATCAATATGCTTTCATCACTCAAGTAGTGCATCAAGGAACCAATGTCCGCGAAGTTTTGGGCTAAGGAAAGGGCAAAGGGTATCATCGTCAGGGCTTGGTTACTGCAAGGAGTCGCGAGTGTCGTTGAAAGATGCTGACCAACAAATTCCATCATGGGACGCCGATTGTACTCCAGTGCGATCCAAGAAGCTTGTTGATAAGCCCAAAATGTTTGGTCTGGAACAGGACTTTTGAGTGCTACGCTGCTTTGACGCCATTCTCCAAATGCTTCGATTGCCTCAAGGAGTGTAGAACCGTTATAATATTGGCTACAAATGAATCCGAAGAAAACGGTTCCGGCAATCGAAACGGGGTGCGAACTGTAATGCTGGCTGAATTCCAGTAACCATGGCATCAATCGATCTGTGCTCGAAAATTTGGTGGCAACCGTGCCCAGTACCAGCGCGGAACCGA
>JAYYRF010000111.1:0-3749 GCA_036127535.1 Myxococcota bacterium
AGAGCGTAAAATACAAGAGATGCAGTCCTCCATGGAGCAAAGTGGCCTTTCAATCGAGGAGATGAATCGCCTGCAGCAAAGGGTTATTGCATTTGAGCAGCAAGATGCACAACGGTTAATCGAGCAAAATGCGGAATTGAACCAGTTGCGAGAAAAACTCAATCTACTCTCTGAAGCAGAACAAAAAGCAAAGGAACAGATCGCGCGTTTGGAAGAGGAGAGGGAGCAACTCGTCCTGGCTGAGGAAGCGTTAGCAGAAGAACACGATGCGCTGTCCGAAGAGGTCGGGCGCTCGCAAAAAGAAAATCAAAGTCTTCAAGAACGTCTTCAAGATGCGCGTGAGGAACGAAGTAAACTCGAGGAGGCGTATCAAAAAACCCGTTTAGACGCCGAAGAAAGCGAGCAAAAAATTGCGACTCTCGAAGCGGAAAAAGCCGAATTAAGCGCCATGCTCAAGTCTGCGGAAGAGTCGGAAGCACGCATGCGGGCCGACGTCGAATCGAAGCAGACAGTCAGCGACGAAAATCGCTCAGACGAAGCGGAAAAACAAAACAAGGAGATCGAAGCTTTACAAAAAGCCCTGGATGGCGTTGCGTCAGAACAAGCCGCGCAGCAAGAGTCATACGATGAGTTGGTCAAAGAAAAAGCCGCCTTGGAAAAAGTGCTCAACGGGCAAAAAGATGCGTACTCTTTGTTGGAAGAAAAACTGGAGGAAGCGGAGAAGCATGTAGAGTCGAAGTCGTCTGAAATACAGCAACTGCGAGAGGCTTCTGAGCAGCTTGAAAAAGGAAAAGAGGCCTTAGAAGAGCAAGCCCAAACGTCTCAGAGTCGAATTGAAGAGCTACTGTCTGATTTGCAAGATGTTCGCAAAAGCGAAAAAGCATTAAAAACCCAATTAGAACAGCAAGACGAGGATTTGGCCGCCGTTGTAGCGGATCTCGACGCTGCTCAATTGGAGAAGGAAGAGCTGCAAAGGCAGATCCAAACCCAAGACCAGCTCTCCGATGACTTGCGATCCGCGAAAGATGCAAAAGACGAAATTCAAAAAGAACTCGACGCGCTCGTGGCTGAGCACAAGGAAAATCTTCAACAAATTGAAGATTTAAAGCAGGCGCAAGAAGCATTGAATCATCAGATTCAATCCAGTGAAGCCGAAAAAGAAGAACTGAGAAAGGCCGCAGAGGAACGTGCGAGTGACTACGAAGCCAAACTGAAAGAAGCGCAAGAAAAGCTAAGTGTTTCTTCAGAAGATGCACAAGAAGTCGAGAATGCTCTCAAGGATTTGCAACAACAGTTATCATCCTCCCAAGAACAGCTCCAGCATATTGAACAACAGAAGCAAGAAGCAACGGAGATGCTTGCCGGCTTAGGTGAGCAAGTAGAGTTACTGCAGTCGCAATTGCAAGAGCAAAAAGAAGAGCATTCCAATGCGATACAGGCAGAGCAAGAAGAAAAAGAGCAACTTCAACAAGAGCTCCGTGATGCGGGTGTTGAAGTCGCTTCACTTCAGGAGCGTTTAGACGGAGCTCTTTCCAAGGAAGAGAAAGAAGATTTACTCGCCCGTTTGGCGGATCAAGAATCGTTACTGGAAGAAGAGAAGCGGTCGGTCGAGGCGCTGCAAGTCGAATTGGCTGAGGCGCCGGATAACGAGGTTTTTCAGCGGCTACAAGAGGAGTACAGTCAGAGTCAATCACAGATAGAAGAACTCCATTCCACATTGGAAGAGGCCAATCAAAGGTTGGAAGAGGCGATATCGCCTGAAGAGATGATTCGCGTCCAAGAAGAGTCTGCGATCAATGAAAGGCTGTATCATGAAATGCAAGAGGAACTGCTCTCCTTCAAAAATCAAATGGCAGATTTCTCGCGCGGAAAAGAAGAATACGATCGCAGCTTGGAGGACATGCAGCTGTTTGCCGCGATGGAAGCGGAAGCGGCGCAAGAGGAACGAGATGAGGCCCAGCGGCATTTTGAAGAAGAGAGAGAACGCGTAGAGTCTCAATCAAAAGAAGCGCTCAAGGAACTGGAGGCGCAGCATGCGTCTCTGTTGGCGGACGAGAAATCTCGTTATGAAGATTTAGAAGCATTGAAAGCAAAGGATGACAGTAACTTTACATCCCAAATTGAAAGCCTCTCTTCGGAGAAAGAGTCTCTCGTAACGTCGAACCAGTCTCTTTCAGACGAAAATCATCTTTTAAAAGAAGAGAACGAAGCCCTTTCGGACGAGAATCTCTCTTTAAATACAGAGAACAGAGAGCTGGCCGCCAAAGAGGACGCATTGCGTACGGAATTGGAGCGCGTATCTTCTTCATCGCAAGAGGCGATTGCAGCCTTAGAGTCTGAAAAGGAGGCCATCACTGCCGCTAAGGAACAAGCTCTCCAAGAAGTACAAAAACACCATGAAGAGATCGCATCTCTTCGTGATGAGTTTGAAAGCAAGGCCTCCGAACAAGAAGCGGGTTATCAAAATCGTCTTTCAGAAGAGGTTTCAAAGAGAGAAGAATTTGAGGCGACGGTTCAGCGTCAATCGGAAGACATTAAAGATTTACAATCGGCTCTATCGGCGTCGGAGCAGCAGGTCGGGGATCTCACATCAGAACGAGACGCCTTGGCTACACAAACCCAAAGTCTTCAAGATGACCTCGAAGCAGAGACCGCCCGCACAGAGGAATTAGAAGAAGAAGTGATTCTTCTCCAAGGTCAAATCGAAGAGTTCCAAGAAGAAAGCGTATCCAAAGATGCATTTGAATCTTTGCAAGGCCAAGTCCAAAGTCTACAGAATCAAAATTCCCGTTTGGAAGAGACATTCGCGCAACTTGAATCCGCCCGAGATGACCTCGCATCTACGCTTCAAGAGAACGCACTTGCCTTTGAACAGAAAGAGAAAGAGTATAAGGCCGAATTAGAGCGACTCCACGACGATCTTCATCAGAAAGGTCAAGACGGTAATTCCGAAAGAATTGAACTGCAGCGTACGTTCGATCGCGAATCGCAAGAGTGGCAAAGACGCCAAGAAGAACTGCATAGCAAGCTGCAAGAAAAAGATGCGGCTATGGCCGATCTAACAGAGCAGTTGCGTTCCAGAGATGAGACCGCCGCTCGCTTGAAGAAGGAAAAAACAGATCTCCAAAACCAAATAGCATCCTTGAAAGATGCGGAAAGAGAACTCAAAGCCTATTTGGACTCCCAAAATGACTCTGGCCTAGAAGCTGGTAGCATCGACAACCGCATCATAGAACTGAAAAAGGAGTTGGAACAGAAAAAGGAAGAATCTAAAAAGCAGAGAATCAACGCTCAAAAGTTTAAACTCCAAGTAGACATTTCCAAAATTGCTGCACAAAGAGCATTTGGAGACAGGCAAAAGGCAATCGACGAACTCAATCAGCTTCAAAGTGATACAACGCAACGGATTCAAGAGTTGGAAAATCAGCTTGCTGCAGTGGAATCAGACCTGTCGTCTCGACTGGACGAAGATGCGGTTGCATCGCGTATCGCAGAAGCAAAGAGCGGTTGGCAGGCCGAAGAAGAAGCGCGACTTCGCAACCTTCAACAAACACACCAAAACAATTTAGCCGAAAAGGAACAATCACACGAAGAGCAACTGGATTCTATCCGTTCGAAGCTCGCGTCCGTAGAATCAGATTTATCCTCTCGATTGGACGAAGATGCGGTTGCGTCGCGTATCGCAGAAGCGAAGAGCGGTTGGCAAGCCGAAGAAGAAGCGCGGGTTCATGCATTGGAAGAAGCCCATC
>JAYYRF010000112.1:0-9626 GCA_036127535.1 Myxococcota bacterium
CAATACACCACCCAAGACAAAGGAGAAGAGGTTCTGGCAACCGGGCTGATTGTAATGCCCACCGATGTGGAAGAGGAGATGCTCACCGTTCTGTGGGAGCACTTTACACTCGGACTCAACGATACTTGTTCGCCAACGGCCATCGGATTGCCCGGCATTGCGCATCCGGTTCTCTTTGCCTCGTTGGGGAATGTCGTTGTCGCGCCCGACTACATCGGAATGAGCGGATGGCGCGGAGAATCGGATACGCTTCATCCGTATATCATTGCCGAACCGACCGCCATCGCTTCTTTGGACTCCTTGCGCGCCTTGCACCATTTCGTCGAAGAAGAAGCGCCGGAGGTCCGCATTCGCAAGGACCATATGGTGATTTGGGGAGCCTCTGAGGGTGGCTTCGCCTCTCTTTTCACCGACCGCTACTTGCCCCACTATGCACCCGAATTTGAATCCAAGGCAACGGTCGCCGCCATCCCCCCCACCGATGTTTTATGGCTGGCCCAGTACGGCACAACCAATCTCGGCGAAACCACGCTGGGGATTCTCGCCAGCATCACCAGCATGAGTCAATGGTACGAAACCGAAGAACCCCTGTCCGATATCCTTCAGCCCGCGATTGCCGACATCATCGTCGATGAACTCAAAAATAAATGCGAAGGCTTCGAGTTTATTGAGACCATCCAGTCCGTCGAGGATATTTTCCTGCCGGGTTTTATTGCGGATGTGCAAAACGAAAACGATTCCTCGAACTGGATCTGTGCCATCAAAGAAAGCGGTATCATCACCACCAGCGTCCCCCTTGTTCGAGATACGCCTCTGCTCATTGTGACCGGAGAAGACGATCCCCTCCTCCTCCCGGATCCGGTACGAGAAGATATACCCCGTCTTTGTGAACAAGGATATCGAGTCGAGTACCGAGAATGCGCCGGAGAAAACCACACCGGCGGGGCGATCCGATCTCTCGGAGAGCAGTGGGAATGGATAGAAGCGCGTGTGGCTGGTACCCCCATGGACAATGTTTGCGTCGTCCAAGCACCCCACGATTGCTCAAATGAGTAATATGCCCATAATTCTACTTGCTCTCTGCTCTTGACACGGTGCCGAACGGGGCGGCATTTTGGTGGTGGAAAAAATCGCTGCCCTAGCGAATTCCGGACAAATCCACGCGACAGATTCCGCCAATGTAGAGATGGATGCTTTTCCAATATTCGGTCCTGTCCGCGATCGAAAGATGAATCGGCCCATCCACAACCTCTTTTTCCAACTCAACAAGGGCCTGTGCCGTTTGTTCCGGGTGGTAGTCCAGTAAACGGTTGAGATCGCGCAGCGATGCAATCCGTTCCGCATCCAAAGCCCCCTTTCCGCGCTTGTTCTCCAGGGCTACCAATCTGTAGTACGGGGTACAGACGTCGATTTTTTGGTGTTTGCTCGCGGCGAGGACCGGCGGATGCTTGACCGTTTGCCCCGAAGAATCGATGCTCTTGTCCAGCGGTTTGGGCGCCGGTGCTTTCGCGGACATCGCAGAATGACTCCCCGACTCCACCTGTATCTTAGGCTTATTTTGCCCTTCCTCAACCGGCTTTGGTTTGGAAGCGGGCGCCGTCGATTCTTTCTGCGGCTCTCCTTGGCAAGCGATTAGTATCCAAAACATCATTCCTCCTCATGGATCGTGTCGATGTAAAAACTGGGGGAAACGCGCCCCCAAATTGGCAAACGTTTCCTCTACAGAGGCGAGAAGTTCCGCAACGACGGACTCTGCGGACTGTATTTCGTTCAAAACCCCACACACCTGCCCCACCGCAACCATGCTGATGTTTGGATCGAAAGATGTATCGGTCGACGTTCGAACATCGGTGTATCCACTGGGTATGGGGTGAACAACATGCTTTCCAAATCGATTGTCTTTGAGATCTTTGAGAAACGGAACCACACCGCGCTGAAGCAATTCGTGTTTTTCCTGCACGCGCGTCGTCTCCCACTCCGCGATGTACGCATTTTTGAGCGCACGAGCAGGACGCCCGGTCACGATTTCGGTTTGAATGGTATCGTCGGAACGCGCTTTCAAAATGGCTTGTTTGTATGCGGGATACGTGTTGGCTTCGTGGGTTGGAATGAAACGAGAACCCATCCAGACCCCCTCAGCACCCAAAGCAAAACAGGCCGCAATTCCACGTCCGTCATACAAACCGCCTGCGCCCACCACCAAAATACCAGCCTCTTTGCACAAGTCGACCACCTGCGGCAACAGCACCAGCGTCGAAATAGCTCCGGTATGTCCCCCGGCCTCCGTCCCTTGTGCACAAACGATATCGACGCCGGCGGCAATACAATATTTAATGTGTTTGGGGGAACCCACCATATTCATGACCACAATGCCATGCGCGTGCAATCGATCTACAACCCATCTCGGCGGCACGCCAACCGCACACACAAAAAGTTCTATCTTTTCATCGATCATGACCTGAATGAGCGCTTCGAGTTTCCCACCCGTGTAATCTTTGTTGGTGGCACGCGCCCCCTTTCCAACCTTGGGAAGCAACAAATCCACCCCCATGGGCTTGCCCGGCAAAAGAAGTGCACGGGTTTTTTGAATACAGTCCCGCAGCGTATCTGGCGACATGCCAATCGCACCCAAGGTACCAATCCCCCCCGCGTTTGAAACGGCCGCCACCAACTCCGGACCGGCGACACCGGCCATACCCGCCAGCATAATTGGGATGTCTATTTTCAACAAATCCGTGAGTTTGGTTTGAAATCTCATCTGTTTCTCCAATGTGGCGCACGTTATTTCTGTAACACTCTCTATCCAAATGCCGTAAGCGAACGGGAAGCATTTTCGAATCTTGTGTAAAGTGTTAGATTCTACCAACCTCCTCCCCGTGACAATCGAGAGACTTATGACCGACCCCAATCTTGTTAACTCCCTTCAAAAACAGTTGAACGCACTCCTTAAATTTCCGGATCAAAACCCCAATCCCGTCCTCAAAACCGACAGTAACGGCATCTTCCTCTACGCGAATGCCGCCGGTAAGGAAATTCTGACGACGTGGGGTATTGCCATTGGAGACCAAGCCCCTGCCAAAGTCGTCGACTGGGCAAGAAATCCGTCGCGCGATGCACTGGAAATGCCGGTTGGAAACAAAACCTTCTCCTTTCACATCGTACCGGTGCCCGAATTCGATTTTGTAAACATTTACGGTACCGATGTCACCGCCATGAAAGCCATCACCAAATTTCCAGACCAAAACCCCAACCCCGTTCTCAAAACCGACAGCAACGGCATCTTCCTCTACGCGAATGCCGCCGGTAAGGAAATTCTCCGAGCCTGGAGTATTTTCATTGGAGAGTCGGCTCCGTCTGATATGGTGGAACGCACAAAAAATCCGTCTGACGATGCACTGGAAATGCCGGTTGGAAACAAAACCTTCTCCTTTCACATCGTACCGGTGCCCGAATTCGATTTCGTAAACATTTACGGTACCGATGTCACCGCCATGAAAGCCATCACCAAATTTCCAGATCAAAACCCCAACCCCGTTCTCAAAACCAACATGCAAGGTATATTCTTGTACGCCAACGCCGCCGGCAAGAATATACTGACGACGTGGGGCATCGCAATCGGGGAACAAGCGCCCGCCCCCGTTGTGGAACGGGCACAGAATCCGTCTGAAGATGCACTGGAAATACCGGTTGGAAACAAGACCTTCTCGTTGTATATTGTACCGGTGCCCGAATTCGATTTCGTAAACATTTACGGTACCGATGTCACCGCTATGAAAGCCATCACCAAATTCCCAGATCAAAACCCCAATCCCGTTCTCAAAATCGACATGCAAGGCCGCTTAATGTACTCGAATCAGGGTGGAAAGCCGATACAAGACCATTGGGACATCCAGGTCGGAGAGGCCGTTCCTTCGCAAATCTTAGAGCACGCCCAAAGCGGATCCTCGTATCCGCTCGAGATCGAAGTCGCCGCCAAGACCTATCTCTTTCACATTGTGCCGGTGCCCGAATTCAGCTTCATCAACATTTACGGCACCGATATTACCGCGGCCAAAGACAACGAGCAGATTCTCATCAAGCTCGCCAAATATTTTTCGCCCCAAGTATACGAATCGATTTTCTCCGGAGACCTCGAAGTCAAGATTCAAACCAAACGCAAGCGCCTCACGGTCTTCTTCTCGGACATAAAGGGATTCAGTGAAATTACCGAACGACTCGAACCGGAAGTCCTGACCGATCTGATCACAGATTATTTGACCACCATGACCAACATCGCCGTCAAACACGGTGGCACCGTCGATAAGTACATCGGAGATGCAATTATGGTTTTTTTCGGCGATCCCAAGAGCAACGGTGCCAAAGAAGACGCACTCGCTTGCGTTCGTATGGCCCTGGAAATGAAAGAGGCTCTGTGGAAAATTCGTCAAACGTGGCGCGATAAAGGGATTTCACAGCCGCTCAACATTCGCATCGGAATCCACACAGACACCTGTACGGTCGGAAACTTCGGCTCACACGATCGCTTAGACTACACGACGATCGGAAACGGCGTAAACCTCGCCTCGCGCCTCGAGTCCAATGCACGCGCCAACCAAATTCTCATCTCCGAGGACACCTATCTTTTGATTCGCGAGAAAATCACCTGCGACAAACTCGACAAGATTACGGTTAAGAATATTCGCCATCCCATTCAAACCTACGAGGTTCGCGGCAGCACCCAAGACCTCATCAAAGAGCTCAACCAAGAGATGGACGGATTCTCGCTGTTCATTGACCCCAGCAAGCGCGACGATATGCAACACAAAAAAGAACTGCTCGAAAGAGCCCTAAATCTTCTCAATCGACTCAACTGAGAGACGGTCTTCGTGATTCCGTGCTGGCTTTTTGTTGTTCTTTTTTTGTCCAAACGATAGAAATGAAAGAATAGAATTGCATCGCCCCCCAAACCCATGCTGTGACCATGAGCGACTATCTCATCGGAGATAAAATCGGTAAATATGAAATCGTCTCTGTCCTCGGAGAAGGCGGCGTCGGTATTGTGTACAAGGTTCGAAATGTTTTGCTGGACTCCGATTTCGCTCTCAAAACGTGTAAAATTCATCACGAATCCATTCACGAGAGACTCAAATTGGAGGGAAGAGTCCAAACCAAACTCAAACATCCCAACATCGTCTCCGTTATCGACATGCTCATGGAACAAGACAGTCCGTGCTTGGTCATGGAGTACGTCGATGGCGTCAGTCTCGATATTTGGCTTAGCCAACATCCCAGCGATTTTAAACAAATGGAGTATCTATTTTTACAGATCATCGATGCCATTCACTACGCACACAGTCAAAATGTTATTCATCGCGATCTAAAGACCTCCAATATCCTAATCACCGATGTCAATGGTCGTCCGTTCGCGAAAATCTGCGACTTTGGTCTCGCCAAAATCCCCAACCACCCCACGCTCAATCTGACCCAATCCGGCGCTGTTATGGGGACACCGTCATACATGGCTCCAGAGCAGATTCGCAATTCGAAGGATGTGGATCTGCGAGCGGATATCTTTTCTCTCGGTGCGATTTTCTACGAAATGCTAACCGGACAATTGGCCTTTTCCGGTTCGGATACACTGTCCTTACTCAACTCCGTTGCCAACGATCCACATCCGTCTCCACGCAGTTATATAAAAGACCTTCCGGAAAGATACTGTACGGCTATCGATGGCGCGCTCGAAAAAGATCGTCATCTGCGAATACCCGACAGTCAAACCCTTCGGAACGTACTTTTAGGAGAGATGTCTTGGGATTCACAACCCTCCTACTCCCTTTCAGGAGTGGAAGAGCTCGATGCTACGATACCCGTATCGCGCACCCAAAAATCCGCATCTGTGGAGCATATGCACGATGATGAAACGCATCTCATACAAAAGACTCCGCCCAAAACACAAACCTTGCCGCCAAAATCAATATCGCAGCCTCCAGAGAACAGGTCGTCCAACGCGACAACATCCCAAAATTCAGGACAAACATCATCCGCCCGCCGCATCGCGATCCCCCTAACCGCACTCGTCGCGATCCTTTTCGTCGTATTTGTGTATGACATACCTTCTCGTATCGTCCCACTACAAGAAAGCGATACGTCAAATAGGAAAGAAGAGCGACCTGCTCCAACCCAAGAACGAAACCACATCAACCCGCCCAAATTCCAAACGGCACCAAAGATCCAAACCAAAACCCAAAAAACAAAAACGGCCAAAAGCACTAAAACCAAAACAAAGGCAAAGAAGAAAAAACAGCCTAAGCGTTCCATAGAGAAGAAAACCACAGAGAAACAGAACGAAACCAAAACCCAAAAAACAAAAACGAAAACCACCGCGATAGCAGCAACCGCATACGTGAGTTTTGAAGGCGCCGATCATTTATTTCTCAAAGGCGACAACGGCCAATTCAGCACAGGTGATGTTCCCGTCGGCTACTACACCGTCTATGCGGTCTTTGACTCGAGACAAATAAAGGTTTCCGCTATCCAGCTTCAAAAAGGACAAGTAAAACATTTCAAATGCAATGACTTTCGCACAACCTGTGAATGATCGGCTACACGCTTTCTTTTATTGGTCTCACCAGTTAGAATGAAGAGGATATACGAGACGAATCATGTTCATACTTCTCTTTTCCGCCTTCGCAAAGCCACCGTGTGCGGTCGAAATTTCCAGTCAAACCCTGAAAAGACAACTCGACTCTGCAGAGCTCGGATTTGTTAAGGCGGACCGAGAACAAGTAGCAACCTCTATGGAAACGCTCTCGGGTAGCGTTTCATGTCTCAATGAACGGCTTAATCCGGAAATGGCCGCCCGATATCATTTAATCCACGGCTTCTATGAATGGGTATCCAACAACGAAGAGGGTACAAAGCGCTCCTTTGCCATCG
This sequence comes from Myxococcota bacterium, assembly GCA_036127535.1. Taxonomy (GTDB): domain Bacteria; phylum Myxococcota_A; class UBA796; order UBA796; family UBA796. Next base: position 6,916 of record JAYYRF010000112.1, read on the forward strand.
CGCGAAAGACCGATCCCAACGCAACCATACCCGAACATATATTTCCGGCGAACCATATCATTCACACGATCTACAACGAAACGCCGCCGGCAGATTACATTCCGATCCAAGAAACCCCCGAGACGGGTGAGTACTGTTTTGATGGCTATCTTTTACCGAGACGCCCCAAAGATGCCCCTACGCTTCTACAAATTATCGATCGCAAGAAGGTTTTGTACTCTGCCTATCTTGAACCCAATACGACTTTACCGTCTTTCAAAAAGAGTAAAACCCACCATAAAACCATTGCCTTGGGTTTATCTGCGGCTTCTCTCTTCGCGGGTATCGGTTTACAATTCCACAGTCAATTGCTACGACAAGACTACAAAAAACATCGTTCTGCGGCTTACGATGCGATAGACAGTGGTTATTTGCGACAAGAGCACCTCGAAGAGCTGGACAGTCATCACCAAGCCCACACCCAGCAGTATCAACGCTCAATCATCGGATTTGCCGGGGCTTCGGTCTTATTCGGTGCCTCTTTCTTCTTGGAGTGGTAATGCAAGCGCTTGTTTTCCTCCTGTTCGGCTGTTTGATATCGAGTGAAGAACACAACCAAACCATAACAGATTTAGAATCACACTTGAGCGTTGAGGACACTGCCGAACCCGTAACCAGTCCGGAACCGGAACTCGTACCTCTGCCTCCAAGCACCAAGGCTCTTTTTTTTAGTGAAAACGATTCTTGCATCGTCTTTGAAAATACGGCGCAAAGAAGCGATCTTCCCTTGAATACCAATTATTGGAGCTTCTCTTTCGTTCTCACAGAACCCCTCATTGGGTTTTCTAGCGAGGAAGGTCGTAACCCGCCCAAAATGATCACCTTTTCGCGCGGTAATTCATACTTGGCGCTTCAAATCGACCTCTCCGAAAATTTAAGCACTCTCTTCTTGTGCGGAGAGGATGAAGCCTGCACAACCCAAACCTTCTCGATCGACTCGCTCAGCGTCGGAGACCGGATCACTTTTTCCTTTGGAAATGAAGTCCTGGCTTTCTATCGCAACGATATCGCAATGGCGAGCTTCGAAGGGGAAACACCCTTTGCTGAAGAGGGTACGCTCCGTTTTGGCTGCACCCCCGAAAGCATCACAGACAGTAACGTTGGATGGGCTTCTGGGATTGATACCTTGGTACTGATACGACACCCGCTGACACCCGAAAAAATGGAAGAGCTTTCCACATCCAATAGCCCCAACCTCGTTTGGAGTGACATGCAAGAGGTGCATGGGTTTTGGAATTTAGGAGAAAATGGTCCCGACAGCATCGTAGATCTCCGTGGAGATTGCGACGGTATCGGATATAATCTTCAGGTGCGAGACATAGAATAGTTCCCGCGGTCGTGATAAACTATGGAGATCTATTCGTCCTACTTCAAAATTGGGATACATATTCCCATAATCACTTGATCAGGGAATATATATGTCCGAATCGACGTCCAACAATAGACTCGCTGCCCTTGTTACCGGCTCCGGTACTCGTCTGGGTAGGCAATTCGCATTACACTTGGCCAGCAAAGGGTATGACATTGCACTGCACTGCAACCGCTCGAAAGAACCGGCGGTGGAAGTAGCAAAGGAAATTCAAGCACTCGGCGTCGAATGCGAAATCTTTCAAGCGAATTTCGCAGACCGCTTCGACGCGGCCTCCTTCGTCTCTCGAATTGTGCAGCGCTTTCCGCGATTTGCATTCGTGATTAACAGCGCTTCGGTGTACGACGGTGTATCGACCGAAGATACCGATCGAGACCTGCTCGAACTGCAATTTCAAGTGAATTGTTTCGCCCCTTATCTCATCACCAAATACTTTGCGAAACACGTACAGGGCAGCGCAAGCGTAGCACAAGGGCAAGTTATCAACATCATTGACAACAAAGTTGCCTATAATCAATACCACTACTCCGCCTATCTCCTCTCTAAGAAATCGCTGGCCGACTTTACCAAAATCGCGGCCATGGAGTACGCTCCCTCTCTTCGCATCAACGGAATCGCCCCGGGCGTTGTCTTACCCATGGACTCTCGAACCAGCGATTATATCCAATGGCGCATCGAAGGAATTCCTTTGCACAAGAAGGGAAATCCAAATCATCTCTTGCAAGCGCTCGAGTATCTGCGAAGCAACGATTTTGTGTGCGGGCAAATCCTTGTCGTCGAGGGCGGAGAGTCCGAAAATAAAATCGGCCGCAACGCCGTCAATTATTCCCCCGAATCATCATAGAGGTTCTTATGAGAAAAGTTATGCACCAAACAATTGTCTCCGTCGGCTCCAATGTTGAACCGAGAAAAAACTTCACCCTCTCCCAAGAAATTCTCACGAAAGAAGTAACGTTCCAAGCGGCTGCCACCATTATCAAAACCAAGCCGGACGGCTACCAAGATCAGCCCGACTTCTTAAACGGAGCCTACTTACTCCAAACAAAGATGAGTTACGATGCCTTCAACGCGTACTTGAAAAAGCTGGAAAAGCGCATGGGTCGGGTCAAGGGTCCCATTAAGTCTGGACCTCGCTGCATCGACATCGACATTATCGTTTGGGACGGCGAAATCGTACACGACGACTATCGCAAGAAAAAGCATTACGTTTTAACACCCGTAAACGAAATTATTGAACAGCACCAACTCAACGTTAATTTCGACCTCTTCGTCGTCTAAAACACATGCGGAACCTATAAGTCTT
>JAYYRF010000113.1:0-5341 GCA_036127535.1 Myxococcota bacterium
CGATTGATTGGATACGAAAACCGAGACATCGCCGACAAGGATTTCCGAAACGACCGCGTCGATGCCGGAGAGGTCGGTGCGGGACACGCTGTGACTGCCCTGTACGAATTGAAACTCGCTCCCCATACGAGATTTGCCAACGCAGCAACAGCACGGATTCGATACGAAACCCCCGGTGCAGACAAGGCCGCGGAAGAACGAGCTTGGGTATTTTCGGTATCCGTTCTGTCCCTACCGGCGTCCAAAGAATTAAAGCTCGCTTATACAGCCGCTACCTTTGCGGAAATCTTGCGCCATTCACCCAATGCTGCGGGTATTTCCCTCGACGACCTCACACTATACGGTCGAGGAGCACAGCGAACCGGAAAGAGATATGATGTTGAACTCCTCTCTCTTATGGAAAAAGCGCATCAGCTCAAAGTCGGAGATAAAATCGGCTCCAACTAGGCGCATCAAGAACGTACAAAGAGATCCGTTTTGGATCTCTTCTTTTTTTTTACCGGTTCTTTCGACGTTAAAACTGTGGGTTGGAGCCCAGTGAAAGAAATAAAAGCTGCACGCCAAAGCTGTTGTCCTCTCCGTATGCGGTGACCCTTCGTTTGAATCCGGCTCCCACCGCTAGCGGACCTACCCCTACCCGTGCGTTCGCCATAAAGAAATACTCGTCTCCCATGCCGAGCAAATTTTGATCGGCCGCCAATCCTTGCCGCGTTTGTCCTTCTATGCTGTCCACGATAAAAATTGGTCCTCCTGCCACTTCCACGCGAGCCAACCAGACGTCTAAAATGACCCGTGCAGGAACGGATAATGAGGAGAATCGTCCATCATATAAACCGGGGACGGTGTATGAATCCACCAAGTAATCTCCCCCAATCTCCAAAGAAATGGGTCCAAAACGCGGCCCAATGAAGGACCCCAAGCCCCATCCACTCATACGCATTTGTGAACCCAAGTTTTGGTTGTAGTACACGCGCGTGTGTCCCAAGAGAGGAAATCCTTCTTTATTTTTGTAGGCCAAACCGCCGCCAACACCCAACTTGACGGAGGGATAAAAATCGTCTCCAGCGGTGTAAAAAGCACCTTGAACAATCGGACTGACGAAAGGAGCCGTGTCCCAGCCTGCGCTCGCTTGCGTAGAAATAACCGTAAGAAGTAGTAGATTCATAATAACACTCTGTTGCTTTTTGTATCGATCGGATAAATTACAGTTTATCCTATTTGCTTTACTAAGGAACACATGAGAAGAGAAAATTACACCCCTTTTCTTTTTGATTTCCTGTGTGCCCTTCTCATTTGCTTCCCCATCCTCCTTCAGCCCACTGGAAAATTGCTCGGTTCTGAGCAAGTCGATGTATGGAATCACAGTTGGGGCGCATGGTGGTGGAGTCATCAACTCTCTTCGGGTGATGTTCCATGGGAAACCATCTTTTTAAAATGGCCCGAAGGTGGCGTTTTATGGTTTATCGATCCAATCGCCGCGGCGATCGGCATGCCCATTGCTCTTCTTTCCACCGCACTCAGCTATAATGTTGTCTGTTTTGGATATGTGGTCTTTGCTTCGTGGTCGATCCGTCGCTTTGCTCGGGTACTCGGGGCGCCTCTTATGGGAGAATTTATCGCGGCGGCGGCCTTCGCCTGTAGTGGATGGATGATCTCTGAACTTCACAATGGAATTTCAGAAGCGTGTAATATCGGCCCTGCGGCTTTGGCTTTGTCCTTTATCGAGCAGGCACATCGCTCTCAAAAATGGACGGACTGGATAAAAGCAGGTGCAGCCATCGCGTTGTGTTTCGTCGCTTCCCCTTATTTGGGATTGGGAACCGGCTTGGTTGCTCTCGTTCGATCGATTCCGTCAATTCAAAAAGCTTGGCTGGGCGGTATAGTCAGCATACTGTTGTCTTTGCCGACGCTGCTCACAATGAGAGCCCAGCTCGATCACGACGCTGCGATCATCAAACGCCCCCCGGGAATGAATGAGCTCCTCGCACTCCACAATGCCGTAGATCCGAGAACCTTCATCGCTCCTTTCGGATTTCAATCACGCGATCTGTCTCATGAAGGATTTTATCACACCTTGTATCTCGGCCTCGTCGTCCTATTTCTCGCTGCTTGGTCTGCGCGCAAGCATAAATTGTGGGTATCCGCCGCTCTTGTGTCAATTGTCTTTGCGCTTGGTCCCTATCTGTATTGGGGAGATACATGGGTCACAATGGGAGAAGCGCGCCTGCGCTTACCATGGTGGTTTCTACAAGATGCGATCCCCAGCTTGAGCATCACACACCCACTCCGCATCGGAGTCCCCGCCTTGGCCATCGCCGCGGCCATGGCGGGGGCGTCTTTGCAAGATTTTCGTATCCAGCGGTTTGGAATTCCACTGCTCTTCGCCGTTTTTTTCGACGGACTCGTATTGGGCGGTTCACCATGGCCTCTTCAAACCGCAAACGCACAAATACCGGAAATTTACCAAACGATCAGAGACGATACGCGAACCGTCGGGGTGTTGGATCTGCCGACCGACACCGGTTCAACCATGTCGGCTTCGCGCTATCTCTACTGGCAAAGCTATCACAATAAACCGATCCCCTATTCACCCGACGTACGCGCCAGCACCAGTTCCCTCCTTCGATACAACTCGTTCCGTTACCTCGCTTCTTTGTGCGAACGAAGAGCAGATGAACAGGCCGCGCTGGGGCTACGAAACCAGCGACCGAGTTCTCCCAAGGAACTCTTCAATGCCCAAATCGGTTGGATCGTTCTTCACAAAGAGCTCGATCCGAAGCGCACCCCCGCTCTCGAGGCCTTTTTGGTCAAAGAACTCGGCGAAGGCATGCAGGTCGGATCAACCCGCGCATGGAAACTCGACACACCTGGCCGAAGATAGCGTACCGGTTGTTGAACGTGACGCTCATGATGATACCCAACGATTTCTCGACAGGCTAAAACCCGCTTGGAAACCGATTGGCGACCATTGCGATTGGTATCTGTCTCTTGTTTTCTCCACTATCTTTTTGCGTCACCAAACAGTGGCCCCGGAGGAAAACCAAATCGGTTGATTTCGGGATCACCCGGCATCAATACGAAAATCAACGCGACGGGTTGAAAAGGCAACAGAACGATCCAATGGTACCAATCCTTCGGATGGTCAAAATCATGAAGCCTTTTTAACGTGGCAGCAAACTGTAAATATGCAACGAGGAGTAAACCAAAACCAAATGTGATCACAACGATTGGCTCAAGCGCGGATCGTGGAGAAAGAGAGAAGAGCAGAGAAAAAAGGACAACAAAAAATCCCGGCGCTCCAGTCCAAGCAAGGAAAAATTCAAGCTGACCGATGCGCCCTTGCAAAGAAAGCAATCTTTTAAACATACAAACATTCCGGAAATAAGTGGCTGTAAGCCAACCAAGGGAACGAGTCTAATTACATTCGTCGATGTATTCACACGTACACGTGCAGTCGGTGGATGCAATGCCGCTTACATCGTCGAAATAACTCTCGCAATCTTTGGCCAAACCGTCTAATTCTTCGGTAAAAGCACTCTCGAGATTTTTAGTCGTATCGCAGATCACCTGATTAAACGACTCATCTTGCAGTATGCTCCCATCCTCAGAATACGCGATTTTGTTGCATGAACAACGGTACGTATACAGTTGCTCTGAGCATGCACTCGAAAATATGGATAGCAACGACACGATGAGAAGTGGAGATTTTTTCATGGCAATGCCTCTTGGGAGGGTTTTGAATTAGTCTTATCCTGAATGAGATCTTTTCTCACCCAAATGTTTAACCAGGAAGCCTCTATTTGTATACTGATCGAACGGTAGTCGTTCGCAAACGATGCGGGATAGTCTTTGGGAGCGGAATGCTCGACTTTCTTGGGTAAGAATAGATCATCCTCGGGGAGATACAAATCCGGCTTTTGCGCAAACACATAAGATGGATTGCTGCGTTCGTGCCCTGCCATACCCGAACCGAAATTTTCCACCGGCGTTCGCGCAATCACCTTGTCGTTCAAGCCCCACATATCGATGGTCTTTCGTTTGGCGTAAAAAGGGATCACACCAACGGAATGCATGGCAAGAACCACATTCGGAGATGTATGACTTCGAATCCACTCTCCCGCCACACGACGCGCGATGAGATTGCTTCTCCTCGTTTGTGCCCACCCTTGGCTTTTCCGGAATAAAAGATACCGAGGAGCGACAAATAAAAGAATCAGAGCGAGAAGCTGAACGGGACGAGACCACCGCTGTATAAAACCTACCGCAAATACAGCACCGATCGAGGTCAACGGAAGTAAAAACCGAGATGTCGGCTTAAAATCACCGCCAATGGAGCAGACGTAGAGTACATAACCAATGTAGACCAACAGCAAGGGTCGCAAGGAACGCCCTTTCCACGCAAATAGGATGCCGACCAAAATCAGAAGATGATATTGAAAATAGCGCTGCAAATACAATAGGCCTCTCTCCCAAGCTAGCCCTCCGACTTTGGCATAAAAAGTATTCGGTAAATATTCACCATAATAGCCCAAGCGAAGGGCGGTGATCACTGCAAGAAAAGCACCCAATCCAACCCCGGCCCAAAAACTTCTCTTCCATTGTTTTCGGAAGACGATTTGTCCCAAATGAAACAAAGCGAACAAATACGGCGCATCTGGTCTGGTGATACTCGCAAGGGCAAAGAGAAATGTGCTTCGCACAAAAGGACGATCGTCCTTTGCTTCTCGCACTCCCCACACGATACTCCAACATATTAAAGCGGCATAAAAAGTGGTCTCTAATCCTTCCATACTCTCTAGCAACAACGAAGGATCCAACGCAACGATCCAAACAGCCATCCATCCTGCAATGGAAAAATGCTCGGCCAAACGCATGGTTCCCCACATCAAGAGCACCAAGGAGGCCAAACCCATTAAAACCGAAAAAAATGCGGGGTCTAGCCCCAAAGCGAAGGGAAAAACACAAAGGAGCGTCCACAAAGGGTTCGATATTCCCTCTACGCGCTCCCCCGCATTAAACACCAAGCCATGCCCCAACCAAACGTTTTCAGCATAGCGAAAAGAAATGAACGCATCATCTTGGGTGCACAGCCCATAGGCGCTCGTAATGGCGATCGCGATCACAAGAGACAAGAAAAAAGAATGCCATCGCCGGAATCTCGGTGGATTCTTAACACTCTGATCTATACTTCCCATACGAGACACCACCCGTAATCTTGGTTTGAGAAGCTTCTTATCATGAAGACACGCATCGCTCTTCTTTTTTTACCCTCCATTCTCTTATATCTGTGGCCCATGCAGTGGAGTTACGGAAAAAGCTATGCCATATCACTTCCGTTTAT
>JAYYRF010000114.1:0-10591 GCA_036127535.1 Myxococcota bacterium
ATCATCTACATGATCGATTGGATCGCGCAAACATTCTTGAAAGGCTGCGACAAGCAGATTTTGAAACCATATTTTCGCGGGGTCTTTGTCGAGATGGCTGCTCCAAACGAGGCCGAAGGAGATCTCTTTCATATCAAATGGTACGGGTCTTTCTTCTACGGGATACGCGTCTTGAATCGGTCGGAACAAGTCTCGGAAAGAGGTGAAAAGATAATCGGTGCGAGACAAAATGGGTAAGACCATTGAGAAAGACGAGACGGTTATATCCACTTTTCGGCGATATCCCATCTCTTCCATCTTCCTGTCGATAGCGTCCACAGCGGTACGCTCTGTTCCAATCTTGATGTGCGGGAATGCAGCCCAAGAGTCCAGATTCCAGTTCTTTGTTGCCGGATGGTCTTTTCGCATGAATACGCCCCAAGTAAAATTGTGGAGCGGTTCTCTGCTCAAAGCATTGGGTAATCGCAATGCCATGGGAGTGATCGTTAGACCCACCTCGTTGGAACGAACCTCTCCCAATTGAGAATAGTCGGCGTTGTGTAATCTTAGGTGTGCCTTCGGCGCTTCTGTGCCAAAGCGAAGGATCAGAGGTGCCAAAATAGAAAACATATGATCAGGTAAGCCCAATGAGAACGTACGCGTGCACTCGCCCGGGGTGAAATCGTCTTCTTCGTCCATGAATCGACGCAAGGAGCTGAGCAAACGGCGAAGATCTTTCTTAAGACTTTCTGCACGCGGTGTCGGCTGCATCTCCGATCCGACGCGCACGAGGAGTTTATCGTTAAATGTGCTGCGCAATCGTGCTAAAGCATGGCTGACAGCAGATTGCGTGAGACCGAGTTTTTGCGAAGCTTTGGTGACACTCGCCTCTGATAAGAGGACGTCGAGTACGACCAATAGGTTGAGATCCATATTTCTTAGGGTATGATAATCCAAAGTCACCTTCGCTCATTCAGGGGTTCGTTTTCCTTATATAACGCCTTAAGCATCTGAATTTTTGTTGTTTTCATACAGTGTTTTACACTTCTAGATAGATCTTCCTTTCGATATCAATTGGATTATATTACGAGAGAGCCTATGGTGTACGCCGTATAGAGAGAAGAAATGGTACAGGTTGGTGAGACGATAGAGGCAGCACTTGGTGATTGGTGCTTCGCGGGAAAAATACTAATTACAATCCCGGATGCAACTCGTCCCTTGGATCCCATACCCCCTTTGGACGCACTCCGGGCACGCTGCCCCAACATAACCGAAACGGTTATCGGTTTGGGTTTACACCGAGCGATGACCCCATCAGAATTGTCGACGCTTCGTGGGTTTCCCATTCAGCAGCACGATCCAGACCACGTGATATCGACGGCGGTTGTCGATGGTATTCCGGGCTTTGTGTACAAAGGCGTGGCAAAGGCGGAAGCGTGCCTGAGTGTCGGAATTGCGGAACTTCACCAATATGCTGGTCTCTCTGGCGGTCACAAAGGCATCGCTGTCGGTTGTGGTGGTCGTACAACCATTCTCGCTTTGCATCACCGCGATCGCATTGTTCAAGAGGGAGTACGGATTGGTCAGATTGACGGCAATCCATTTCGTGCAGCGATCGATGGACTTGGCGCGGCCGCGGGATGTCGTTGGTGTCTCAACTACGTTCCGCTTCTCGATAAATGGTTCTTCGGGGAGCCCGCTGCGGTTCTTCAGGAGATCTCCCGCGTGATAAAACCGTGGTTCTTTGTTCCCAAAATGTTTTCGGGTGCTCTTTTACGGGTTCCTCCTGAAAAGGGTGTCAGCTTTTACCAAGCTTCTCGTGCAGCGAGTTACCTGGCTCTTTCTCCTTCTCCTCCCGTTCAGCGAGGAGGGGTCTTGGTGCTGGAAGCGCCCATGCCTGAAGGACTTGGCTCGGAGTCGGGTTTCGTACAGGCCTTAAGCGCGGTTCCACCCCCGTGGTCTTCTTTCCTAACGGGGGTGCCTCCTACCGGTCCGGGTTCTCAACGCGCCGTCATCTTGGCGCTTTTGATGCAGAACTATACTCTTTGGTTGACAGGTGTGAAGCATCCGCAAATCTTTCACAACATCGGGTTGAGGGCAACCTCGGACATTGTGCCTCCGTCGAAAGACTGGCTGGTGGTCGAAAAACCCTTTTCCTATCTCCCGCAAATACGATGATCTACGCTCTACTCTTGGCTTGCACGACACAAAATGAAGATGCCCGTATTCTCGATCGAGAAGCGTATTTGGGGTCTCTTCGCGCTGATGCGCAAAGCATCGATGCTTGTAATGGTATTCAAGACCCCGATCTGCAGGGGGAGTGCGTTCTTTTCCTGGCTTCTCGCAGTACATTGGGCTTTGACGCATGTGATACCGCATATGATCGAACCTGGAGAGAAGCGTGCTACTTTGAGGTGGTCGATAGACGCGGTCTGTCCGGAGACTCTGCGAAACGCATGTGTTTGCAGACCGGAGAGTTTCAGGCGCGCTGCATGTATCATATTTTACAACGCGAAGAGCAATCTCTTATGACCCGCTTTCCCGCTGGCCAAGAAGAGGAATTGATGCGGCATATTTCCGAGCAAATCCAAAATCTAAGTGGAGCAGAGCTACAAAACGATCCGCTATCACACAGTCTTGTGGCACGAATCATTGCTCGTCGATTCCGGAAGCGATGGCAGAGAGAGTCGAGTCATACCTTCTCTGCTACGGATTGTGGTTCGGCTCCACCAACCATCTGTCAGCAGGCATATCGTTTCGCGATTAAGCTTGAAAAAAGACTTCCGAAGCCTTGTCGAACCGCTCCGCGTCGAGAAGAGCTCTTGTCCCAACAATTTCCGGTTTGGCAAGATTCTTTTTCCGACTCTGCCATGGGAGTTTGGCGAGAACTTTGTTTTAATCAGCGAAGTCCTTAGCTCCTTCCGATGTGGGGATCGACAGCGACATGATTCCCACATACGAGAATCCCCATGCGAAAAGACAGAGAAAGGGGAGGGCTTGCCACGCTCCAACCCAAAGAAGATACGCGGTACTTACACAGCAATATAGACCCATTGCAATTTCCAGAAAGGAAAAGATACTTCCCGGTGCTCGATATGGTGTGAGGTTTGTCTCTCCCTTCTTGGGCGTACGAACAAAGGTTTGATCTTTGCCCCAAAGTCCAGCGAAAAACGCTTTGCTTTGATTGATAGACATGCCGATTCCCAATGCCAATACCAGTGGAATGTGTCGGATTTCACCAGTCCATCGTGTAGGCTGACTTTCCTTTTGAGAGAGAAGATAGAAAAAACCAATTGACAGAGAGCTCGCTACAAAGACCATCAACTCCAACCAAAACCCCATAGAGCCCTCTTCTGTTCTCCAAAACCAAGTATAGGGCATAAGAATGAGCAGGAGAAGTGTCAGTGGGTGGGAAATATTTGCACTCAGGTGAAAAAAAGCTTCGATTTTCGTATGAATGGGAATTGGAGCCTTCAATATTTTGAACAAAAGCTTTTTGGCGGTTTGTATACTCCCCTTTGCCCAACGATATTGCTGAATCTTAAACGCGGATAAGTCTGATGGAATTTCGGCAGGGGAACACAAGGATGGTAAATATAAAAAATCCCATCCTTTGAGTTGCGCACGATACGAAATGTCCAAATCTTCCGTGACGGTATCGTGTTGCCACCCACCGGCATCGATGATCGTACTCTTCCGCCAAACACCAGCGGTACCATTAAAGTTGAAAAACCGATTGGAGCGATTCCGTGCGGTGTGTTCGATCATAAAGTGACCGTCGAGTAGGATTGCGCTCAAACGCGTGAGCAGATTATCATTACGGTTGAGATGAATCCAACGACTTTGCACCATTCCGAGTTTGCCTTCGATTAGGTGTGGAATGGTCTCCTTCAAAAAAGAGATGGGAGGTACAAAGTCGGCATCAAATATGGCAATATACTCTCCCTTGGCTTCTGGTAGCGCTTCTCTTAGTGCTCCGGCTTTAAAGCCGCTTCGGTCTTCTCTTTGTCTGTGATCGATTAACCGTCCTCTTTGTCTCCAATGTTCGATCTTTCGCGAAACGATCGCAGATGTATGATCCGTAGAGTCATCGAGGATTTGGATGTGCATTTTGTCGGTAGGCCAGTCTAAAGAACAGATAGAGTCGATGTGCCTCTCTACAACATTTGCTTCGGTATAGATCGGTAACTGAATGGTGACCATCGGATAAAACGCTAATGGAGGGCAAATGAGATCCCCTTGGTTCCGCCAATACAAATAAGCAATCCAGATTCGATGGATTCCGTAAATACAGAGCAAAGATAGAATCAAAAAATAAATATTCAGTATCATGGGGTTGTCAGTATCATGTATTCACATTTCTGTTCAAGAATAGAACAGAGTATTTTGACTTTCACTTCTCTTGCTATATAATTAATTTAGCTGCCCAATCGGTGCTTTAGGATAATCTTTGGCCCCTTTGTCCATAATTTATGGGACTTGCAGTGGTCGTTGTGGATGTCATGCCTCTCTGACGAGGAAGACAAAAGCAGCGCCTTGAGGACCCCCGTGTTTTTTTACGGGGTCCAAGCGTATTCCACACCATTGGGCGGCTCCTCTTCTTAGGATGTTGATGTGTGGTTGTTGTGGGTTCTAAGTGTATGGGCAGAGGATGGGTCAGACCACGAACCGGCCCAAAAAGAACCCTTGGGTCACGAAGAACGCTTGGCCAATTTACATGCGTTGTGGTCTCAAAAAGACGTAGACTCTTTGATTGAACAAGCCGAGGCTTTACAGTTATCGGGGCAGTTTTTGGAGGCCCAAGAACTTATAGACTTCTTGTTGCAAGAGCACTCATATCCATACGTTCACTATTTGTGGGCGCAAAACCAAGAGTACAAATACGACTACGAGGTTGCAATCGATACCTATTCTCTTCTCCTCAAGCAAAATATTGATCCCGCATTGGCCATAGATGTATCATACCGTTTGGGAGTGGCATTGGATGAGAACGGAGAGCATAAAAAAGCGATCCGGCGCTGGAAGGCGCTCATGCGATCCAAGTATTTTCCCAGCGAGCACAAAACGGCGATTCAGCTCTTGATCGGAGCGGCGCAGATTCACGACGGCCAGTCTCGAAGGGGCGTTCGGACAATCCATCGCGCATTACCCAAGGCGACAAAGCGGGAAGGATGGATGCAAGCGCGCGCGCGAAATGCGTTGGCAATGCTGCTGATAGAACAAGCCGACGCGATATTGCTACAGGGTAAAACCGTTCAAAGGCAAGTGGAAAAACGGATGGAGCTATTGGAGAAGGCTGAGGCGCAGGTCGTGGCTTCCTTGGAATTAGACAAGACCGAATATGTTTTAGAAGGGGTGATTCAAGTCGTTGATGCGTATTTACGAATGTATGACGATGCCATTTCCATCGCTTCACCGGTTCCGTTGTTGTCCGTTGAACGGTCTGAATATCAAGAAGAGTTGAAGAAGAAGGCAGCTGTTTTGAAGATTAAGGCACAAAACTATGCAAGAAAGGGTTTAAATTATGCTTTGCAAAGGGATTGGCAAGGCAGAGAAAAAAAAGAACTCTCCACGAGGATCAAGGCTCTCAAAAAAGAATCTTAGTCGGACGGTATCTTTTCGGCGAGGTAGTATTTAAAGCGTTCCATCCCTTCTGTGGGGCGAAAAAAACATGGTAGGGTCTCACCGGACGCGGTCTCGATGACGGCGACGTGTCGTTTGGACTCGTAGACTGCGCGAATCTCCTTTATGTCCGTGTATGGAATACGCCAGCCTTTGCCATTATCAAGTCGAAGCAAAGCGTCTTCGGACATCGCACAGGCTTTGGTTCCATCTTGTGATTCATCGTGATAATGAAGGGGAACTTCGGTAAGAGAGAGGAGTTTCGCATCGCGCATGGGTTGTAGGCGCCAAACTTTGACCTGATTGCCCGGTATCGTTGCAAAGGGTTTGGTTTCAAAGGATGTTTGAAGGATACTCAGCGAACTGGAGACAATTCCGATAATGCCGATCAAAAAGAATCCCAAAAGTAGGCAAGAATATCCTGCGACTCCACATCCGGGTGCATCATATACCGGGTGGACATCTGTGTTGTCGGTTGTATCAGAGCTCATTGTCATCCTATTTTAGCTGTGCATATCCTGTTTCTATCCGCTTTTGGAGCCAAAGAAAAATCGAAGAAGAATTGTCACGCAGAGGGCACTTGTATTTTCGTGGAATTTGCATTAAAGATTGGGAAAACTTTGGTGAGAACCCGATGGGAAAATTGGTATTTTTTGATCTTGATAAAACGCTACTCGATTGCCATACCGCGAATGGCTGGCTTTGGAGAGAGTTGCGACTCGGTAATATTTCATATCTTCAAGCGTTTAAGGGCATTTGGTGGCTTCTGAAGTATAAATTGGGTTTTGCGGCGATGGAAGATTCTATACGGCAGGCAATTCAAGGCTTTAATGGTCAAAAAGAAGAAGACGTACGGAACCGGATTATTTGCTTTTGGGAAGAGGATCTCCAGCGTCGTTTTCGACCGAAGGCCAAAGCCATTGTCGATCAACACCTGGAACAAGGGGACGTTTTGGCTCTGATCACTGGTTCTTCTTATTATTTAGCAGAAATTATCGGTCAGAAGTGGGGCTTCTCTTATGTCGTAGCCAATCGATTTCTCGTCGAAGGTGATACCTTTACGGGAGAAGCCCAAGAGCCCCTCTGTTACGGAGAAGGAAAAGTTCATTATGCGAGTCAGCTGGCCGAGGAAGAGGGGGTCTCTTTAGACGAATGCGTCTTTTATACCGACAGCATTAGTGATTTGCCTCTTTTGGAGAAGGTCGGGTGTCCGGTAGCGGTGCATCCAGACTATGTGTTGAAAAAGGTGGCCAAGAAACGAGGCTGGAAGATATCTTTTTGGTCCTAGATCTCCGTTTCATCTATCGGAGTGGCCAAACCATCTTTGTATGTGAGGGTTTGATCCCAGCCAGCCTTTCGAATGACAGCGAGACCGTAGAATCGATCGCTTAATTGGCACGTGCTGCTAATGGTGCCAACCTTTTTGCTTTGGTATTCTAATGTTGTACCCACCGGTACGGATGTAGAGAAAGAGAAAAGAGTGAGGCGTTTATTGGCCAAACCCTTCACGTCCATACGATTTATGATTTCTTGGCCTACATAGCATCCTTTATCGAACGCGCAGCATTCTTCGTTAAGGAGTAAGTCGTGAATAAAACTGATTCGTTGTGCATCGGTTGGCCAGGCGGGTTTTTTTTGCAAGATCCGTTCGATTTCTTGTGCCTGCGTGCCGATGGGGACGGCTCCAGCCTGCTGAATTTTTTCCCATAATATGGGAGATTGTTCCGAGATGATGTCAAATCCACCACCGAGACGATCTTTTTTCAGAATGGTGTAGTTGTCGGTTATGTGCAGATTTTCTTCGCCTTCCGGAAGGGCAATGCCCGCTTTTTCCAGCGCAGCGGCGGTTTGTGGCCCTTGAATAGAGAAAAGCAACCCCGTTGTGTCATCTTTGTATTCAATGTCGTCTAGAATCATGTAGCGTTCAAATCGTTCGAGGAAGAAATCAAAGGAGATACCGTCCAAGACCAGTAAGAATTCTGTGTTGGAAATGCAGTAGATATCGAGTAAACCCTGAACGTGTCCTTTGTGACTGCAGATGGCAGATCGGTTTCCGTATCCGGGCCGTAGCTTGCGAATATTATTGCTAAACATTCCGTTACACCAACGACGAACATCGTCTCCGTAGAGGGTGACGCTCGTTGTTTCTGGTTTCCAAATGAGGCCGGCTTCTGTTCTGAGCGCTTGTACCTCACGCTCTACACTGGAGAAAAAAGGTAAGTTTTCCATCGTTATTCTTTCAGCTTAGGGGGGGTTCGAGACATGAGGACTGTTGCATCGTCTTCTCCAACCTCGTCTTCTTCACCTTGCACATTGGGACCGACATCCTCGGGGATAAATACTGGCGTTAGGTTGGGGGGGGCTTCTACAGGAGGAGGGACTTCTTGTACGGGAGTCGCGGAATCGGGTTCTATGTCATCTTTATCGAGTCGTGGTATTCCGAGTTCATTTTGAAAGGTGCTAATGGCTGATCGCTCCTTGGTTGAACTGTCCTTCTCGTTGACGATGTCCGTGTTGGTGCCCTCTTCGGTATCCGGTGTTGGCACCAGTGCTTCTTCTATGTCGAAGTCGATTTCTTCTTCGGTATTTTCGGTGTCTTCGATCGCGGTATCGACGTGCCCATCTTCAGAGAGTTCGAGGGGTTCCGTTATCGCGGGTGTACTCTCTTCTTCTCGATTCTCGGACAGCGTTGAATCGGTTTCTGAAGGTGGTTGCTCAACGGTGTCAGGAATGGTTTGGGGCTCTTTTTCTGGGGGTTTGGGTTCAGGGGAGTAGCGAGGAATATCGCCGACGGGTTGGGCGGACGACTGGTTCTTTTTTTTGTATATCAGATATCCGACTCCGAGTATGATCAATGTCGAAATCAAGGTGCAGATCGAACCAAACATAAAGAAAATAATTGGATGTATTGATGTAGATTCCATTTAATCCTCCTCGAAACGGCTTGCCCAAACACCGCGACCAATTCGATCAACTATGTATAACACATCTGAGGCAAATAGTAGACTTCCGGGACGAGCAAGTTCGGAAAGAAGCATGGCGTCGCCACCGATCGGGAAGAGACCATCTGAAGAATTGGCGGCATAGACTTGACGATTAACAACCTCCAGAGCGAGGGCGGGACGCGTGTCTATTTGGGAGGCGATTCCATCGGGCCATTCCTTCCTCCAGATTCCATCCTCACCACCAATGTATAAATGTCCATCGAGCCAGCAAAGAGTCTCGGGGGATACAGAACCAACCGTGTGGATCGTACTCTCTTCATTTGGCGAGATAGAAAATACGACACCAGCATTGAAATCGGCCATTAGAATGTCTCCGCTCGGTGTGACAACAATATCAGTCGGCCATCGAATGAGTGTGCCATCTGATGATTGGGTCATCACAACTTGTCCGTCATTTCCCAGTCCACGAACGAGGGCTCCTGTGACGCCATTGTCGGTAATCGTGTAGTAAAATTCAGATTCTACGAACGCGATCGCTTGAATATCGTCATAATCTCCCACCTCCTCTCGCAGTTCGCTGTGATCCCAAGAATACAGTTTACCGCTCGCGTTACCACTGACAAAGATGCGATTGTCTTCGGGATGTAATGCAAGATCGAAGGGGCCTTCGGGTACATCGAATAATTTTTCGATATTTTCGATTTCTTGCGGCTCTTGTATTTCTTCTTTGTCTCCGGAATCAAAGGCCGGTTCGGAACATCCCATGGCAATGAAGGACAGGGTTGGGACAAAAATCATTTTTTATAACTCCGTCGCGAAAACGTATATGAGAATATATACACAAAGTGTAAAACGACAAAAGGAGAAACGTATGTTGATGGAGTGGATACCCTTTCCTGTTTCCAACCTAAGTTTGGAGATGCTTTTTGATAGAATGGTTGCGGTATGGTTTCTTGGATTGGTCTTGCTGTTGGTGGGAGCACGATATTACCAACTCTTAATCATGGCTCCGGGTTTTGCGGTTGGTGCTCTTTTGGCGCATACGATTGTGCCCTCCGCCTCCTCCGAAATACAACTTTTGATCGTGGTGGTGGTTGGCGTTATCGGTGCGGTTTTTTTGATGAGTTTGGAAAAATTATCTGTCGCCTTAGCAGGTGCGTTTGTCGGTGTTGGCGTTTTGGAATTGATTGAACCGTATGTTTTCAAAGTCGATCCCCCTTTTTATGTGCCGGCGATCGCAGCATTGATTGGCAGTATGGCCTTTCCCCGTTTATATGAGCAGTTTAAGCCAGCTGTTACGGCCTCGGCTGGTGCCCTCTGTATGGCTTGGTCTACCAACAACACACATGAAACAATCCCGGTGATTGTGATCGCATGTTTGGGTGCTTTGGTACAACATTTTGTGACGGTGCGAAGACCACGGAAATCAAAAACAGACTAAGGAGAGGACTTCTTGCGGGTGCGACGAACCATCAGCAAGGAGAGAAGACTGAGAAGGAAGTAGTCGCTGGCTGTTCCTTGTGCCGATGCACATCCACCCCCGATTTTAACGTCATCTCCTTCTACATTGCTTTCTTCTCCTTCGCTATCTTCCGGGTCTGAGGTTGGGCTAGAAGAGGGTTCTGAGGTTGGGCTAGAGGAGGGCTCTGAGGAGGGTTCCGAAGAGGCTTCCGAAGAGGGCTCTGAAGAAGGTTCCGATGAATTAATATTGGAAAAGGGAGTCCAGTCTATGGTGAAGTCGTACGAAGGGTTCGCGCCGTCCCAACACGTCACATATAGATACAGGCGTCCTCCAGTATACGCTTCTTCATAAATTGGTCCCGAATTTTCCGATTCAGAGCTTCCAACGAGGTAGTCTCCATCGGATCCCCAAACATAGAAATCAAGATCCGCGCTGCTTGACCAGTCAAGCACAAATCGAGCGTCGGAGTAACAGGGAAAATCGATGACAAACCAATCGACGTCACCGGTGTAGTTTTCACCGTCGTTTCCGCAATCGAGGGTTCCGGAAATGGTAAAGTCTCCTCCATCGTCAGGAGTGTAAT
>JAYYRF010000115.1:0-3765 GCA_036127535.1 Myxococcota bacterium
TTTACACAAGGAATGGTTGGTCGTGCACGATTCTGTTTTGGGGGGAGAAATTACGCTCACGTGTACGATATGTCCCCAAAGGGCGAGCCAGCGTGCGATCACATAGCCGTCTCCACCGTTGTTTCCCGCGCCACAGAATATATGTACGGCTTCGTGGGGATGCAAGTGGTGTATTAGATCGGCCGCCCCTTTTCCGGCGATTTCCATCAAGGTGTGCGCGGGCATACCCAACTTGTGGATAATGTCCAGATCCATTTCGCGAACCTGCTTTGCTCGGTAGACGCCTCTCATTGTCGGATGATGTGTACGAGATCTCGAACAGCCTGCTCCAAGCCGATAAAAATGGATCGCGCGATGATGCTGTGTCCGATGTTGTATTCTACGATCTCCGGGACGTTTCGTACGAGAACGCCCAAGTTATGGTGTGTGAGACCATGACCGGCGGCCACTTCAATGTTCAGTCGCTCTGCTTCCTTTGCGGCTTCGCGCAGACGAGAAAGTTCGTTCGGATGGCCTTCCGCGTACCGTGCCGTGTTCAATTCTATCATATCGACGCCGGGCATCTTAGACGCCGCTACTTGTGCAAGAGAAGGATCTATGAAGAGGCTGACATAAATACCGGCATCGTTTAACCGTTTTGTGATGGCCAAAATGTTTTCCCGGTTGTTCACGACATCCAGTCCTCCCTCGGTGGTGACTTCTCCCTCTCGTTCCGGCACGAGTGTGACACGGTGCCGCCAAGGGTGAACCGACAGAACCCGTGTCGTGATGTCAAGCATCTCTTCTGTTGGTGCAACCTCTACATTGAGTTGCGTTTGAACCGCATCGCGCAGTCGGGGCAAATCTGAGTCGATGATGTGCCTTCTATCACCGCGTAGGTGACATGTGATCTGATCCGCTCCTGCGATTTCGGCCAAGGATGCGGCGGCCACCGGATCCGGATAGCGCTCTCCTCTTGCCTGGCGAATGGTTGCAACGTGATCGATATTGGCTCCGAGTCTTCTGTGTGTATTCATTTGCTTCTCTCCCGAAAGGCCGTGCTGATTTTTTGGAGGTGATGTTCGGCATCGAGTCCTTCTACCAAAATCCGCAAAACGGGTTCTGTTCCCGAATAGCGAACAATTACGCGTTGTTTTGACCGTCTTGCTTCATCGATCTCGTTGAGCGAAGAAAGATCGATTCTCTCTCCCTCATAGCGAATGTTTTCCTTTGCAATCGGCCAGCGCGTCCACCCTCCGGAAGGTAGCGGCAAGCCGACCGCTTGGATGAGTCGAAGGGCGGTGTATAGGCCATCTCCCGTTGGTAAACCGTCGGAAAACAGGACATGACCGCTTGGCTCGGCTCCAATCCGAGCGTTTTGTACTGACATTTGTATTTCGACGTTGGAGTCTCCCACCGCGGATCGAAGAAGTCGTCCAGCCAGCGCCTCCTCCAATCCACCGTTGGACATCACCGTGCCGATTAATGGGCCTTGCACAGTGTCTTTAAACATCCACAGGATATCATCGCCGTCGAGTAAGCCGGTCGGTGAGACCAAAGCGATCCGATCGGCGTCACCATCGAAACATATACCAAGAGAAGCTCCTTTGAGTTCTTTTGGTGGGTGGAGCGCACCGACGTTTTCATTGATGTTTCGCCCATTTGGTTCGCAACCTCTTTGAATGACCTTTGCACCCAAACTGGATAAAATCTCTGTTGCACAAAAAGCCGCTGCACCGTTCGCGCAATCGACCAGCAGAGTCTGACCGGTGAGATCGGGTTTTGGGAGTTCTTTTTTCCAATGCTCGATGAGAGCCTTCGATTCGGTAATGGTTCCCGGTTCCTTTGAGGTTGCGGGCGCTTCGAAGGCCACGATGATGGCTCGGTGTTTGGTCTTATCCAGCTTCTTACCAGTGGAATCTAAAAATTTTAGACCGTTGTCGTACCAAGGATTGTGACTCGCCGTAATCATAATCCCCAAATCCGCTTCTTCTGCGACCGTCGCGCACGAAACGGCGGCTGTGGGCATGACGCCTGCATAGAGAACGTCTGCTCCGGCTTCCTTCATTCCTTGACTGAGCGCTTGGTAGATCCAGGAAGAAGATTCTCGTGTGTCATTGGCCACAATGACCTTTGGCCGCTGTTTGGAGATGGATTGAATCGCTGCAAAGCCCAATCTTTCGATAACCTCAGGCGTCAAAGGAGCGTGTCCCGCACGCCCCCGGATTCCATCTGTACCAAATTCTAACTTCATTCTTCGCTCCGATAAAATCGAATGCTTTCGAGTGGCGTAGACAATGTGACGTTGAGTGGCTTTTCGTTGTTGAATAACGTGAACAGCTTGGGGTCTAACTGGGGAGACTGCACATTGAACTCCGATTGTTCAAAATCTTTGGGCAGTTGAAATTTGAGCGTTAGGTCTTTCTTTTCAATGCCATCGATGTCGAGTGCAAGACCTTCGATGAGAATGGGAACGCGTTGGGGATCGGCCTCCCACCCGCTCGGTGTTGAGAGAGGCAGATCGTCGAATTTTTGCTTGCTGCGATTGAGTTGAAACTCGAGTAAGACTTCAATGGGGGTTTCCGTTGCGGGTTTCATCGATGGATGTTCAAGATTGAGTTGGACATCGTTGATCTTGACCGTTTTGGAGAGATTATTGAGTGAGATTCCCATTGTTTTTACCGTTGCCATCTTTCCGATTACGGAGCGCGCCCCTTGTACGTCTATAAATTCTGGAAATACGCGACTCTCTTTCAGATACCAGCCTTTTTTGGGTGTGCCAACAACGTTGGCGCTGATTTTTATGGAACGTTTTATGAGTTCATCGAGTTCGATCTCAACAGAAGGAGGGGAAATACGTGCAACTTTGAAGCCCTCGGGGATATTTTTGATGTCAGCGATATTGATGTTGGTTGTCATGGTTCCCGCACTCTCTTGGGTTCGTAAGTCGATGTTGGTCTCTAACGGAGTTTCTTGCAGTATTCGCATGCGTCCCGTAGGGCCCGTTAATGTGATATTCACAAGCCGAGTCGGCTTGTTCACAAGCACCAAATTGTCGGGAAGTAAAAATTTGATTTGAGAGCGAAAACTCTCTTCGGTAACCTGTTTGGTTTGTACCCACACCCAGATGGTTATCGAAGCGGTAAACGCGATGGCTTTCAGGCCTAGATTTTGGGTAAAGCCATAGAAAAATTGCTTGATGTTTCGATTGAGTCTATCCTTCAGCATTATCGGCCTCCTCCTCTTGCTTGAAGGCGTCGTAGATCGCTTGTCTCATCTCGTTGCTGTCTCGCAGAACATTGAGATGACCATTTTGTGCCATTGCGACCGTGCCTCTTTCTTCCGATACGACAACGACGATTGCGTCGGTCATTTCTGTCAACCCGATGGCGGCGCGGTGTCTCGTGCCATACCATTTGTGAATGTTTTTGGAGGTGCTCAACGGTAGATACGACTGGGCGCTGGCGATGCGGTTTTTTTGAATGATAATCGCACCATCATGTAGGGGGCTGTTGGGTAAGAATATCGCTTGTAAGAGTTCGATATTGACCTTTGCATCCAGTTGTGTCGCGGTCTCGACGTATTCTGTTAACGATGCTCTTCTCTCGATAGCGATGAGTGCTCCTTGTCGTCGTTTTGCCAAAAAAAAGGATACCTTAATCACCTCTTCGATGGCCGGAAGATCATCTTTTTGAATGGAAGGGAAAAGTGCGCCCGCCTTGGCCAGTCCTTTGCGGATATCCTCTTGGAAGAGGATGATGACGGCCAAAACCAAGTAGACGGAAA
>JAYYRF010000116.1:0-3955 GCA_036127535.1 Myxococcota bacterium
ACTATCCTCAAGAAGAGATTTTGGTTCAAGAGCAGGTAACGGGTACATTGGATTGGAAATTAGAGAATCTATATGAATGGCATGCCGTCGCAGAAGCCATGTATCTGATGGGATTGAAAGACATCAATGGAGAATTTGGAGAGAGAGACAACCATTTGGTGTTCTCCATGGGATGGGAGACACCAGCATTGAAATGCTGGGGAAAGATTCCGCAGTCCTTGCTCGAGCGTTACCCTTATCAGGCTGAATTGACCCAGCTTCAACAAAAAATAATTTGACACGGTCGCAATGCTTGGATAAAACTTAGACCGTTGCGCGGGATGGAGCAGTCAGGTAGCTCATCGGGCTCATAACCCGAAGGTCGTCGGTTCAAATCCGGCTCCCGCATCCATATAAACAGTCCGTCGAAAGACGGGCTTTTATTTCTTTTTATGATGCTACTTATACTCATATCATGTTGGGATGCAGAAAAACCCTACGCGAACCGATACGAGGAAGAACCCGAAGCGACGATCGCCGCGGTATTGGAAATCGATTCGATTACTGAGAGAGAATCCGTATTGTTGGATATCCTCTCGAAGAATCCCAAGGATGTTGAAAGAATATGCCCGCATCTACAGTCGAAATCCGCCCAAGAGTATTGCCAACGGTATCGAACGCGGCCACACCTTTGGAGCATTTCACCTTCAAAGGGGGCTCCCAATTGGACGGGTGGGCATTTTTCTGAACGACTTTTGTTTCCATCGCACTCTTTGGAGACTATCACCCCTATCCGTCCCTCCTGTGCTACGGAATTATCCTGTGCGCAAAAAGACGCGATTGTTGCCGCACAGCAAGGAAACGTTGAAGCATCGATGGGGTTGTGTGCGTCTTTAGAAGAAGGACGGATTCGTTGGGACTGCATGTTCCGCGCTTCTGAGTCTATACCTCCTCCCAATTATTCTGGGGCGGTTCGGCTATGCTTGCATGCTGGGGCATATGCACCGGAATGTCATAATCATCTGTTACTAAAGATGGCGACGTGGGCCTGGATCGATTTGAAAAAGCACCAAAGTGCAGTCTCTCAATTTTCCAAGTACTGGCAAGACTCTTTATACACTGAACAACTTAAGGATGTCTATTGGTCGATGGTTGCATCGCGTGTTGCCGGTGTAACACAGCCGTTCGCGATGGAGGACTTTAATGATTATCCATCCGAATTTGACACGCATCTCCGCTCAGCGATTTCCCTAAGAGCCATTTTTGCTGCCGATCCATCACTTATGGCAGAGGATGCGCAGCGAAAAGATCATTTGCAACTCACAAAGGCACACGGTCCTAATTCTCCTCGATTCAAGCCAAGACCCGTTTGGGAGACCGGTTCAGAGTATGAATGGATATATTATTGCGATATCCGAGGGGGAATGAGACCGACCTCAACAGATTCACGTGTGGACATGAAGTTTGCCTTAATGACAGCGGCAGCCATGCACAATCCTCCAAAAACAGATTTGATACGTCTTTATCAGAGCGATGAAGACGCTTCTGTGCAAGCAGCGGCGCAAACCCTATTGGAGAATCTGAAGAGATAGATGACGTTTTCGATGGAACAGGATAAACAATTATCGATTTAGGAGTAGATATGAGTAATCCATTTGATATGTTAGGCGGTATGGGCGGTATAGGAAATCTCTTGGGCGGCTTTCAGCAAAAGATGAAACAAGTACAAGAGGAAGCTGCACAAGCGGAGTTTACATCCGAAAGCGGTGGTGGTGCGATTCGTGTAACGGTAAACGGTAAGCATGAGCTTCTCTCATTGGAGATTGACGAGGCGGTTTTAGATGATGCCGAAATGTTGGGCGATTTGATCGTTGTGGCCGTGAACAATGCTCAAGCGGCGGCACAAGCGAATATGCAATCCAAAATGGCAGAGATCACCCAAGGGCTACCCATTCCTCCGGGGCTATTGAACTTCTAAGAGCCGATTTCTTAAAAGCGACTCAAATGGTGTGTTTGAAAATTAGGGAGGGATAGATTGTGTTACTGCTTTGGATGGCTTGCCTTAACCCCAAGGTTCAAGATAGCGCAGGGGAAATTCATTGCTCACTCCAAACGCCGTCCCTCGAGATTGGAACCGGTGAGTCCTCCTTTGAGCCCATTGCCGAGGGGGCGTCTCTTGTGATGGTTCATGGGCCTCAAGGCGGGTGGCATATGCTCGGTAGTATGTCTCTTCTGAACACAGGGCCAGTGGTTGAGTTGGACTTTCGTATTTACGATGAGGAAAGTGGAGTGATCGTATCGGACAATCACTATCGTGTTGGTTTGGTCATGGATACGGAATGTTCCGGCTTTTATCCCGGCATGTATGGTTATCTCAACGTTTCGGGTCTCTCGGTGGGGGACTTAGATACACCCCCCGAACTCTTAGGCGGTCATATACTTCGCATGGAGATGGATGCAAACGATTGTACTGCATCCCAAGATGAAGCCGGTCAATGTGTACGCGCGGAGAGATGGTCAAATAGCGAAATATTGGTAGAGGCCGCTTTAGACCCCATCGACATGTAGCAGACTGCTACAAAGACCAGGGATCGTCTTCACGTAAAGCGTGATGGATCTCTTTTATGAATGTATCAATGGGAGCTGGCTTCGGAATTCGCCCGACAACATGCTCTCCCAAAACCTCTAACAGAGCAAAATCGGTACAGGCGGTGTGCGCCAAGATCTTCGGTGGCGACGACATCTTTTCGATACTGTCGAGCAGTGCCAATCCACCCAAGTGACGCATGTTGTCTTCGTATTTACGAGCTCTTGGACCGACGTACTCTCTAAATTTCTTACCCATCGGGATAAATATATCCGTTATAATGAGATCAAATTCGGTTTCAGAAAGGGCAAGAATGGCATCTGATACTGTAACGGTCACGGTAATTTCGGCATCGAGAGCTTCTTTCAAAACTCTACAAACCGCTTCCAAGTTATGTGGTTCGTCATCGACAATGAGTAGTTTCACAATGAATCCCAATTCAGTTTTACAAAACCTAACCTGCTTCTCACCGTATCGGTTTCAATTTTTTCACTACACTTTGCTCTCGACGCTGATTTATTCTATGACCGGCTGTGCAGAGCCCTTTAAAACCGATCGTCACGACTTAGACTCGTTTCGGATTTTGGCTGCGCGTGTCGATAATGGGATCGCCGATGCCGTTATTTGGTCTGGCGAAGGAGCATATCACCGTGAGTCGCCGATATTACGTTGGTATCACGGCGGTGAGCTACTCGAAGAAGGATATGCGGTAGCCTTACCTCCATTCGACTCTTATGATCTAGAGGTAGAATCCATGGCCGGGGAGACGCTTTATGCAGAAGTGGAGTCTGGGTATCGACTCGAGCCCATCTCATTAATGAGAGAACACTGGTATCCGGGAGACGATTTGTCGATGGAAGAACGTCAAAGAATTGCGTTGGAAGACGGATTGAAAATGGTTCCAGAAAACGCAGCCGCCCGCCTTACGAATGTATCCTCCTCGGATACAATTCAGAATCGATGGATGCATGATGTAGGAAGTGTCCTCGAGCTCTCTCAAAGCAGTGCAGACTTTTTTTCGCAGCGGATTGACTTTGACGGTGAAGAATTCACATCGGAAGATGTAGATATTCAAATCATGGAGGTCTTCTTACTGGCCATCGATGGACTTGGTGGAAGTACTTGGAAGTGGATTCATTTGAATTTTACCGAGGATGTTTTTCTACAACATGATGAACAATTTATCCCGATACCGTTCTCACAGGATGTTGGATTGCTGGCGATCGATGTTTTTGAATTGACTACGGGATATGAGCTCCAAAACCCAAGATTTGTCGATGACTTATCGGCTGCATCGGCCTTGGAGTGTGCGCCTACGGATCAGCCGTTTCAACTTCTGTGGCTCAAGCAGGGACGCTGCTCGCTCACAGAACTCGATGGGCAGACCTT
>JAYYRF010000117.1:0-5304 GCA_036127535.1 Myxococcota bacterium
CGAAAACAATAAGGAACAAACGTGTTCTAATCGCGATGAACACGTTGATGCTCATCACGATAATAATCACTATAATAATCACGATAATAATCAAAAATCCAGTATAGAAAAGCGACCCGAGCCGATTCGAATCGAACGCCATGTTCATCAGATGAACAGCCAAACCCTCTGGGCGGCATTGGGTGCCTTTCTTGGGGCGATTGTTATTGCCTTTACCTTTGTGGCTTCGGTAGAACATGGTCACGGTGAAGGTTCCAGAACCTTTGTCGAAACTTTTTTAGAGTTGGCGGTCGAAAGTGCGCCGGCTCTGTTTGTCGCGTATCTGCTGGCCGGAATCGTCAGTGCTACCCTGACCGCGAAACATTCGCAGTGGCTCAAGCGTGGCGGTAGTGTCCGGCAGTCCCTGCAGGGGGTTCTGTTCGGCCTCCCTTTGCCCATTTGTTCTTGTGGCGTTCTTCCCTTGTACGAGACCTTGGTAAAAAGAGGTGTCCCTGCGACGGCTGCTATGGGTTTTTTGATTGCAACCCCAGAACTGGGGATCGATGCCATTCTTCTTTCTATCCCCCTCTTGGGTGGTGAAATGACCATCGCTCGACTGGTCTCCGCCTTTCTGGTCGCTTTGATTGTGGCTGTCGTATTGGGACGCAGCGTACAGCGAACAAGCCCTGAGAGGTTACCAGAGATCAAACAAGAGGAGGGTTCTCTTGTAGAGAGACTTAAAACGGGGCTACACTTTGGGCTGTTCGAACTCTTCGATCATACGATGCCGTGGATTTTGATGGGTTTGGCGGTGGCCGCATGGCTCGATCCTATATTGGGAAGCGGTCTGCTGGCTGGGGTTCCTTCTTATATTCAGGTGCCGATGTTTGCGTTGATTGGCATCCCCTTGTATGTTTGTGCATCCGGTGCAACCCCTATCGCTGCGATTGCGATTTATAACGGTATTAGCCCCGGCGCTGCCCTTGCCTTTCTTCTCGCTGGTCCGGCAACGAATATTACCACCTTTGGTGTATTGACCGGATTGCACTCCAAAAAAACGGCAATTTCTTTTGGTGTATTGGTGACTTTCTTGGCGATTCTGACCGGCTGGAGTATCGATTGGTTAACGATTCAGACGCAGGGGGAAATATACGAACACAGCTATGACTCTCACTCGATCTTTGCCTTCCTTGCGATGGCTCTTTTGGGGCTTATGTTCGTGGGCTCTGTCTTACGGCAAGGACCTCGGGGAATGCTTGAGCAGGTCATTCACCCGATGGAGCACCAGCACTAGAATTGATTATTCTGTGCAGTCCTTTGTAGGGTCTGTGGCACCCGGATGAATGGTTGGATCCGCATCGTTGCAATCGGTTCCGGCTACGATGGGGCTGGTTACAACGGCGTCACCATATCCGTCGCTGTCGGCATCTCGCATGCAATCGGTCGTCGAATCATACTCGGCTGCACCCGGATGGGTATAGGCGTCATTATCATCACAGTCTAATTCGGAGTCCCATCCGTCATTGTCGAGATCGACGATATCAAAACCGGTATCGGGGACGCCGTACATCGGCTGGTCACCACCACCGGTATCTTGCGCCGTATCTTGGGTGTCGGTATCTCCGGTGTCTCGCTCTTTGTCGCCACAAGCCGTCAAGGAAAGACCGAGGAGGACGGCCGTCAGCATAGAGGTGGATGCCGTGCCACGTTTGGATGGCGTACAATGTGGGCATTGCCCTTCGGTTTTCAGGTAGTGCCGTGAACAGTTTTCACACAATATCAAACTCATACTTTCTCCCAATATTTGTCTACGACTCACGTTAGCCGATGTAACGGCCTCTGTGTAGAAATTTGCATTTTCCACTCCTTTGGTGTCTCTGGAGTCAAATATTCTTGTCGGATGCGTGGGTTTTACACGATGGTTTGTGGCGCATTAAATGCCGAGGATTCTTTGGGCCTCGGCCTTACCTGATGAGAAAGTGAAGCACGAAAGCAAGGATGCTCTATTCTCTTGGGGAAGACGAGGGGCGAGAAGCTCCAAGGCCTTGAGACGATGGGAATCAAAGGGAAACTGCTGTAAGATAAATTGAGTCCCCTCTATGGTTGGCTCTTCCTTTGCAAGGGCGGTCTCGAGAAGCGGTATGAACTTTTTGGGACGGAGATGGCCGTGAAATTCATCGATAATCTCCGATAAAAAAGGATCTTTGGAGAGTCCGAGATGTTTTTCCAAGCGCAGTCGAACGATATCAGATGCGTCGGAATATGCGTCGATCCAGGATTGGCGTTGCTCTTCGGGTACAACATTCCGCATTGCATCACACAAAGAGATTAGTTCGGCTTCTTCAAGGACGGAAAAGAGAACCTTATCTTTCTGTGGATCCAGAGAGAAGGTACTTTGACGGAGCATCGCTTCTGCGGAACGAGGGTCTTTGAGATCCGCTCTGTGCTGAAAGATGTATGCCGAGAGAGGATACTCATCCGTTAGTTCGAGCGCAATGTCCATTTGCAGTCGTTCGGTTGGGTTTTGAGAAAGTCTGCGCATGCGTTCTTTTCCGTGCGCGTTTCGCAAGGCGCGCAATATGCTTTCTCGGTTGTTTTCGTCGTCTGTACTTTGGTAGAGGGCGGCAGCAACTTCAACCTCGAGAGTATACTTTTGAGAGAGAGTGCGAAACGCTTGTCGCCACTCGCCGGCGGAGAGTTTTTTCTGTGGGTGTAGATGTGTCCAAAATGGATTGCTTTCCTTTGACGACGGTTCTGCATTGCGATGAAAAACTTGTTGTAGCCACGTTTTACGCTTTTCTCCTCCATCGGTGGTAAACAGACCGCCGCTGATCAGTCCGAAGAAAACTTGTGCGACACGATCCGCCTTTTTCGTTTGGACGGTTTCAATGCTACAGTAAATCGGGCCGGCTGGTGCAAAGGTTTCTCCTTCGGGTTTGGCATAACAAAGGCAGTCTTGTAGTCCCAAGGCGGGGATGGAGCACGAGAGCGTCTCGGTTGGCAGATGTTCCGGTGTGACGTCATTGCTTTGGACTAGAAAAGGCTTCCAAGTATCCTCATTCCATAAGTAGGTCTCTCCATCGAAAGCGGCAAGCCTAAAATTCTGTTCTCGGTTGTGAGAAGATAGCCGCGCTTCGAACTCGTAATGAGACTCCAACTTTGTCTCTTTTATAATCTCTAGGGTGAGCGCCTTGGACTCGGTTTGGATGTCCTTTGTCTGAATGGGTATAAACAATAAGAGGCGTCCTTTGGTTTTGGTGGTACTGGTAATTTTGTCGAATTCCCAACGATTCCCTTCGGCAAGGGGTAGCCAAGGACTCGCGCGGTGCTCCGCAACACGGTACGAAAAGGGAATATCCAATATTGTGTTTTTGTACTGTACTCGAATGGGAGTCTGTATGAGCCCAACCGTATCGGTTTCGAACTTGGGAAGCGTGATGGTTAATTCCGGTGGTGCTTGCACCTCAACGCGAAGGATAGAACCCTTGTGAACAAAGGACGGTGACTGGATCTGAATGGCCTGGACTAGTTTTTCGGCCTCGGATTTTTCAATTGATTGCTGAACACCTGTAAACATTAAACAACCCATGTAAGATATGAGGAACACCGGCTCTCCTTGCTCGTGCTGTACCTCCTTAACATGCCAAAGCAAGGAGCCGTATGGAAACGGTTCATTTCTGTGTGGTTCGGGTTCTACAAAAGGCTGGTGATATTATCGTTCGATTGGGATAAAACCGCTTCTGCTGCCCGGACTCCGTGCCAAGCAGACTCTTCAAAAAGGGAAATACCCGAAAGGTCGCAATGAGCAAAATGAACGCGGCTCACAGGTGCTTGTAGGTTTTTTAATAGGGGGGTTGCGTGTAGGCCTACTTCAGGCCGCACGGTTCCATGACCCCATACATTGACGTCAATTCGCGATATCGCCTCTGTTGCATTGCGATGAGACAGGGAGAACTCGGATAAGATGCGGTCCTCGATAGACCACCAATCCTCTTTGGCAGCTTGTTTTCTCGCTTTGACCAAGTCTACATCGTAAAAGGGCAGGTACCAACTCAGGGTAGAAGGGCCTCCATAATTACCTCTTTGGTGGGTGTTGACGATGTAGCCAACGCTCTCTGAGCCGTACAATACATTGTCCCAGGCATACGGACAGCCACTCTTCGATTGAGGAAGTTCTTTACAGGCGATTTGCGCAACAATCCACGGGGACGCTTGGGGTAAATTCTCCCATGATTGTTCGAGTAGATTGGCGCGTACCGCAGAGGGGATAGCCAATATGATATGGTCAGCGCGGATCGTTTTTTGCTCCTTGCCTTCGATAAAGAAGACATGTCCGCTTTGCGCATCGACCGACTGAACGATGGCATTGTATCGAATCTTCCAGGGCATGAGCTGGAGCAACTTTTGTACGAGTGCACCGTTTCCACTTTCCCACGTTAATATATGCGTTCCCAGATCGACGGACTGTGCGATATAAGGCCGACGCGCGCAAAAGTAGTGGAGGCCAGCCCACGCACTACACCCTTGGAGCGCAGTGCCGTAGTCGTCTTTGGTCGCATACTCTAGCCACCAGTGTAGTTTCGGTGTTGTATAGCCCTCCTCCAATAGCCAGTCGTAAAAAGAGATGGTTTTCCAACGCTGGTATTGTGGATCTTGAGAGGAATACGCGATCGGTATGGAAAAAACGGGTTTGTTGTCGATGCCAATCGTCGATTTGAGTTGGGCACAGTATTCTCGAAAAGCCCGATATTGCTTCGTCTCTTCGGGTAGGACACCAAACTGAGGCCACAGACCCAGTTGCCAGCGTTCGTGAGCATATACACGTTCTTCGGGGGCGAGGCACAGATTGAGCGGATTATAAATGGGAGGTTTATCCTTTTGGAGAGAACACAATCCCATATCGCTCAGCATCTGCCGCATATAAAAAGCTTCTTTGGACGGGATGGTAATATAGTGTGCTCCGAGCGGATAGCTACCCAAATCTCCTTGTAATGATGCAGATGTACCCCCGGGGAAGGGGGCGAGTTCCAATACTTCAACGCGCAGGGCAGGGTTTTCTCGCGCGAGTCTCCAAGCAGCGCTTAAGCCCGATATACCCGCCCCTACGATGAGAACATCGACCTCTTTTTGCACGTGACCGTTTCGGTTGCCTTGGTAAAGACTGAAATGACCGATTTGAGGGCCCCAAAAACTGCCCTCCCGTGGACCGGTTGTCGACTGGCACGCGGGAAGAGCCAGTGAAGACAGTACAAAGGATCGACGGTTCATTTTAGGATTATCTTGTTCCACTCTTCCTCATATAGTCGAACGAGCGCCTGGTTGTCC
>JAYYRF010000118.1:0-5011 GCA_036127535.1 Myxococcota bacterium
TGCTTCCCATAATTTTCCGATGACCCATCACTTCCAAGAAACCGGTCTACGAGAGATTGAAGTTTTGGGGTTTGATTCTGACTATCGCTTAATCAACTGGGATATTCAAAATGTAAATGTACGACCGGAAGGAACACAAGATCGTGAAATCGCACTCGTATTCGGTCAAAGATGTGAGAACCCTTGTACTTTTAGGGTTAATGCCCCCCATAACGTGACCCGTGTTGATTACTATGTGGATAGTTGGTGGATTGGCAGCAGCCAAAATCCCGACAGCGACTTTTCCCTAACCTATGAGTTTGATTTGGTTGGGGAAAGACATCTGACGATGATCGGTCTCAACAATCAAAACGTCGTCGCGCAAGGCTCCGCTTATATAGAAGTTGAAGAAGCAGAAGTCGGCATACCGGACGTACCGTACTTTTATCAATACAGCAATGCACTCTATCCTTCCAGCAGCTGTCAAAATACAGCGATTGCCATGCTTCTTGCTCATTACGGATGGTCTGGCGTACCGGATGACATCACAGCGTCATGGGGTAAAAACTTCGCACAAGAGCCTCACAATCTCGCCTATCTTTTCAACACTCTCGCTTCTGAAAACGGTATCGAAAAACGCCTGTATGCGACCACGAATGGAACGCTCGACGAACTTCGCGCAGAACTCGATGCAGGTAACCCAACCATTGTTCACGGCTATTTCACCTCTTATGGTCACGTCATGATCGTCCTTGGTTATGATGAAAACGGCTATTGGGTAAATGACTCAGCCGGAAAATGGAATCAATACTTCAAGGGTGGCTACCCTTACGGATGGAACAGCACGATCGGTAAAGGGATATATTACAACAAAGCATACTTTGAAGAAGCAATTGCCACGTGGGATGGGTATAGTCCCGCACCTCTTTGGTTTCATAAAATCCGATAAAAGACTTTGAAACCACCCGCTTTGCATGATAAACACTCCTAAGTGGGTGACTCATCATGGCGCAAAGCGAAACAAATCTATTCTCTCTTATCGTTTCAATATCCTTTCTATCCATTGGATTGGCCTTTGTTACCCTGTTTCTAGCGCTGTTATTTGTTCCGGCCTGGCAGGTCTTTCTTATGCTTCGCAATCCGTGGTATTGCTCACTCTTTGTGCTGTTTGCCGCTCCACTCATTGGGCTAATCAAAATTCCCGTTTCGCTCAAGATCGGAGAACATCCGGCATCAGGCAATCTCCTCAGTCTATGCCTTCCGCCAGCCATATTGGTCTATATATATCCAACGCTTCAGATCAACTGGTC
The DNA here is from genome assembly GCA_036127535.1 of Myxococcota bacterium. GTDB lineage: Bacteria > Myxococcota_A > UBA796 > UBA796 > UBA796. The sequence continues at coordinate 1,290 of JAYYRF010000118.1, forward strand.
CGCAGAAATGGCTTTGCCTCCATTTCTATCTCTCGTCTTTTTTTATGTATCCAGTTTTCATACCGAGAGAGGCTCCGCTCTTTATCGAATCACGCTCACCTTGAGTTCGCTCACAACTGTCTTCATTTTTCACTCTATCGTTGGAGATGCGGTACGTGAACTCATGTGGCTCTCTTTTGCTTCTCAATTTTGTACCATTGTTCTCGTCGAATTCTTGCGCTCTCGACAATCTGGCGGTCTTTCCGACTGCGAGGCCATCGTTTTGGGCGGTCACGGCATTCGCGATCCGCTTTGGGTTGCACCATCGACCGCTTTGGTTTTCTCCTATATCGGATACTCCACATTTTGGAATATGAATCCTCTCTCTTTGCTTTCCTAAGGCAATTTCAACATGCAATCTCCACCAACTTGGCTCGACCTACAATCCCAAAAAGTTGCCTTTGGACTCCTCAAGGCACTTCAAGAGGATGCCATTACGGGTTTGCCATCTAGCTATGCTCGTATTGTTTTGTGGTATTACCAGTCTCCGATCCATCTCATTCCGGACGTCATACCCGGCTTGGGCTTTCTGGACGACTATATCTTAATCCATACGGCTATGTGGCTCTGCGGAACTCCGCCAGACGAGGAAGAGATTGAATATACGGAACTTGCGCAACAAATTAGTCGCTTCCTCAATCCACCACTGGAGACGGAAGAAGAGGTTGCGACAGAGCCACAAACCTAACCCGTCCTATCTTCTAAATGACCATGCGCGCCATCACCATTGAAGAATCTGGTATTGCTATCCGAGAAGACCTCCCCAAACCCAGTGCAGAAAGCGGGAGCGCGGTGGTTCGCATTCAGTCGGCGGCCTTGAATCGACGAGATCACTGGATATCCGTTGGTATGTACCCTAAGATACGCCTCGGTTCGATTCTCGGGAGCGATGGATGCGGCATCGTGGAAGCGGGAAGTCCTTCTCTGATCGGAACCGAAGTTCTCTTGTGTCCCAGTATCAACTGGGGCGAGAACGAACGCCACCAGTCTCCACAATATACCATTCTCGGTATGCCCCAAGACGGATGTTTCGCCGACTACATTTCTGTTCCCTCGTCTTGTCTACATCCGAAGCCCAAGCATCTGAAGGCAAAGCAAGCGGCCGCCCTTCCGCTCGCGGGCTTAACGGCATGGCGTGCTCTTTTCACAAGGGCCTGCCTCCAATCGGGGGAGCGAATCCTCATCACCGGAATTGGAGGAGGGGTTTCGCTCATTGCCCTACAACTCGCCATTGCCGCCGGAGCAGAGGTGTACATAACGTCCAGTTCAAAGACGAAGATCGATACCGCTATCCAAATGGGAGCACGGGGGGGCTTCAACTACACGCAAGAGCAATGGTATCGATCGGTCCAAACCCGCTTTGATGTGATATTGGACAGCGCGGGAGGGCCCGACTTTGATAAGCTGATTCGAATGCTTAATATGGGGGGGCGTTTGGTTTTCATCGGTGGAACCCGAGGTAAGTGGCCTTCCATTCTTCCTCAGCATTTATTTTTCAAGCAGGCTTCACTCATGGGCTCTACGATGGGGTCACCCAGCGAGTTTGCAGCCCTGTGTTCGTTCGTAGAAAAACACAACATTCAACCCGTCATCGATTCCGAGTATCCGCTCTCAAAGGGAAAAGATGCCTTTGAGAGACTGTTGCACAAAGAGCGTATGGGAAAAGTGATTCTAAGCTGCGACGAAGATCGATAAAACCGCTTGTGAATATCCTCTATTTGAAGCACAGAAGCCTTTGCTTCCTTGATGATTCAAGAGTATACTTTACCGTAAAGATCAAACGTATTTTTGACAACGCTATACCCATGGAGAACGGTTATGAGACCGCACTCAATCCTAATTCCAGCTTCTATCATTTTCTCATTGTTCGGTCGTGAGGCCGCGGCATTTCCGGCCGACAGTGAATGGATCGCACTCAATCGAGATGGTTCTCCGCTTATCGATATCGCGTCAGAAGGCGGCAACAACGGCCGAGAGATCGTCGGTAGCAGTACCTACCCCGCAGCCTACATCTTTCTCGACTCCAATGACATATTCCACGTCCGACTCCGTCTCGACGACAATCCGTCCGGAAATGGTGTGTTGGCATCCTATGGCTGGGGTCTTCTGATCAATACCAGCGCAGACAATAACAGTTTCAACACATATGAGTACTCCCTCATGCTCGACGGTACAGACGATACCATTACGTTCCACGAGAATACGAGCAATAGCTGTCTATCTTCCGAGACGAGCTGTAACGGTAATGACGAAGCGGAAACCTCCCTTATCACCCCCATCGATCTCATATTAAACGACAATGTTCGCATCACCACAGCAGACTCTTCTTTCTCCAGTACCGCCGATTACTTTCTGGATTTTTCCTTTGATACCGCCAACTTTGCCGGTACCACAATGGAAATCGATTCTACGAGCAGTTCTACACCGTATTTTTTCTATATCGCCGGCGTAGGAAATTCGGGTGGTTTAATGGACATCGACCTCGCCGGTTGCGAAGATACGGTCGAACTCGATGACTGCAATGCCGATCCCGTTTATATAGACGGTACCCCTTATTACCTGGATTCAGACGGTGATGGACTGAACGATATCGATGAGAATACCGTATACTTTACGGATCCGAACGATACGGACACCGACGATGATGGACTGAGCGACGGCGTTGAGGTCATAACCTACGGCTCTGACCCGAATGCAGAAGATTCTGACTCCGATACCCTCAGCGACTACGACGAAGTGACGCTCTACATGACCGACCCGGCCAGTCCGGACGGTGACAGCGACGGTTCACCGGATAACCGAGAGATTATCTGTAACACCACCAGCGGCTTCGATTCTTACTTCAACGGTACCAGTCCGACCACCAGTGCCACCACGCCGGCAACATGGACGCTAAGCGGAGACTCCGTTCTCACAACATCCATAGACGATGTCATCGGATCGGGTGTTCTCCGCCTCACGGATAACAGTACATATCAATCTTCAAATGTACGACTACCCGAATTAATTCCGATGACCTACGGCTTGGTATTCGAATTTCAGAGCTACGTTTGGGGTGGAAACGGCGGCAATGGCTTTGTCTTTTTTACCTATGATGGCTTGTTGGATGAGAGTAGTTTCCAAGAAGGAAACTACGGCAGCCCGCTCGGATACACCCAAACCAGTTCCGGAACCAGTTCGATCAGCAGTGCCTACTTCGGGATGGCATATGATGAAGAGGGAGATTTTGCCGATGTAGTCGAGGCCGGCTCTACCCTACCGGGATACGTCGTACTCGCCGACGGAGATCCGAACTATACCTACATAGATTCTGGACTACCGCCTTTCTCCTTAGACGATCAAAGCGCCACAACGCGCCCAGCGATCGGTGATGCTGGCACCCATACCAGTCGGATCGCTGTCATCCAAGATCAAAGCACGAATGGCACCTTTATCAGCACGTTTATTCAGCAAGATCCCTCAACCGGGTATACCCAACTGTTTAGTGATACCTCCTTGGCGGCAACGTGTTCGGACAGTGCTTACACCACCCAAGAAGACTGCGAAGAAGCCGCATACTGCTCCGATCCAACCCTCACAACCGAAACGGACTGCGTTGCAGGGGATGCAACTTGGAACGCAACGTATTGGGGTGTACCGGAGAACCTCAAAGTCGGTTTTTCCTCATCGACAGGTGCCAACAC
>JAYYRF010000119.1:0-8107 GCA_036127535.1 Myxococcota bacterium
GGTCGTTCCGTTGATGGCCCACTCGTATGTAAGCGTCAAGCTGTCACCGTCCAAATCGCTGGTCGTCGCCGTCGCCGTTAGCAGCTCGTCGGTATACAACGGATCCGGTGATAGGGTTACGGAATCAACGGTCGGAGGATGATTGTCGATCACAATACTGGCCGTTCCTTCCGTTCCGTCTAAAAGCCCATCAGAGGGGGTAACGGTACAGACAACCACACTATCCGCCACAAAAACACCGGAAAGAGTCGCGCTTGTCTCTGTTGCGGATGTACCGTCTACCGTCCAGGCATAGGAGTAGGAAACCGTATCCGCATCGGGATCGGAACTACCGGATGCTGTACAGGTCAAGGTACTGTCCTTGTAGGCCGGATCGGGACTCAGAGCAACGGTGGGTGCGGAGGGTGCGCGGTTGTCCAAGACAATCGCAGCACTGCTGGTATCGGAACCACCGGACGGATCGGAAACGACGATCGCACATTCAAGTTCATCACCCCTTTGTGCCGTTGCGCTATCGAGCGTGAGGGTCGAAGACGTGCCCAAAGAGCTTCCTTGGGTGTTGTTCGTCCAAAGATAGGTCGTAGTCAACGTTTGGGCATCGGCATCGGCGCTGCTGACGGTGCAAGACAGGGTGCTGTCGTTGTATGCCGGATCTGGGGAGAGTATGACGGAATCGACCACAGGAGCCGTATTGGCGATAACCACCGATCCCGACAGACTCGCGGTGGCACCATAACCATCGGTGACCGATGCCGTACAAGTCAAGCTGTCTTCGGGCTGCACCAGCGAAGGGGTTAGGGTCAGGCTGGCGGTGCTCCCGATCGTCGTACTTCCATTGGTCCATTCATACGACGGCGTCAGGGTCTCTCCATCGGGCTCGGTGACCGCGACGGAACAAGAGACCGTTGTGCTGGTATCGATGGCGGTTGGAGAGATGGACAAAGAGCCCAAGGTGGGCGCAGAGTTCTCAACCATTACACTCGCCTGTGAGGTCGCCTGTTCTCCGGACGTATCCGTCGCCGTTACGGTACACGTGATAACATCCGTAGGGGCAACCGTTGCGGGAGAGAGCGTCAAAGACGGACTCGTGCCCAACGCATTCGTCGAACTCGACGTCGCCCAAAGATAAGAATAGGTAATGCTTCCACCATCGGGATCGGTCGCTGTCGCCGAGCAGTTTAGGGTACTGCTCGTCGTCACCGCGCTTGAAGGTGTAATCTGCGCCTCCGTGGAAAACGCTGGGATGGTCGAATCGACCATAATCGTGACGCTTTCCGTGTCGGTTTCCCCATAGCTGTCGCTGGCAGTGACCGTGCAGGACACTTGGTCAAATCCGGTTGCCATCGACGCCGTCAAGGAGATCGAAGCGCTGGAACCGATGACCGTTCCCGTTGTCACGTTCGTCCACTCGTAGGCGAAAGTCGGAATGTCTCCCTCGGGATCGGTTGCATCGACAATACAGCTGAGGGTGTCACCAATGGCCAAACTCGATGCGCTAAACGTTAGGTTGTCGATGCTCGGTGCTTGGTTTCCAATCGTAGCCGTCGCACTGCTTTCCGCACTTCCGCCGGATACGTCGCTCACGGTCAGCGAACAGGTAATCTCGTCGTTGGGAGATGCGATGCTACTCGAGAGAGTTAGGGTGCTTCCCACGCCGAGCAAGGAACCCGTCGTATCGTTGTACCACTGATAGGTCTCTGTGTAGGTTTCCAAATCGGGTTCGTCAATGGTCGCCAAGCAGTTGAGGGAATCTCCAATGTAGGGGGAAGAGGGCACGACCGACAACGCGCTAATTGTCGGATCGCTGTTACCAATGGTGAGTACCACATCGTCGGTGACGGTGTCCGTACCGTCGCTCACTTCGTAGGTACAGCGCACGCTCTGCCCCGGAGAGACCAAAAGTGGGGACAGTGTGAGACTCGAAGCGGATCCAATTTGGGTTCCGGTGCTTTCGTTTGACCAAGCGTAGTCTTCCGACAACGTGTCGCCGTCGAGATCACTCGAAACACCGATGCAAGAGATGGCTTCCGTCGTAGACGCAGACGTCACCGAAGCATCCAAGGAATCGATGACAGGAACCGCATTTTGAATGACCAAACTCGTCTCGGTATAGCTCCCGTCTTGGTAACCATCGTTGGGGGTGACCCGCACCGCCCACAACTCCCCTTTGGCCGTTGCTGAATCGGGAAGCGATGCCGTTGTGTACGTCGTCAAGATGCCGTTTTGATACCACTCATATTCGTAGGAGATATTTTGTCCGTCCAAATCGCTTGCGCCCGTCGCATAGGCGAGAAGGGTATCTCCACTGTTGGCCGGATTTGGCGTAATGGTAACGGTGGGGGCTGTCGGCGGGTTATTGACCAAAAGACTGAGGGTAACCGTATCGGTAAGACCGGTGGCATCGGTGGCGGTCACGACGACGCTGTGAAGACCGGAACTGAGCGAGGCGGTGTTCAGCGTTAGGTCTCCGTTGGAGTTGGCACCCTGCGTTGAAAATTCTCCGTCCAGGTTGGAAACCCAGCGGATCGCCAAATTGCTGGCGACTTCTTCGCTGTCCGATACCGTGCCCGCAAAGGAAATCATGTCGCCCACCGAGTATACATCACCGTCCAAAGGGCTGGTCAAAGATAAAACCGGAGGCGTACCAACCGAAACCACAATGATGTCGGAGCAGGAACTGCCAACCTCGTCTTCCGCGCTAAACTGAATGGTGTGGGTATTGGAGGAAAGTCCCGAATAGGAGAAAGTAACCTCGCCTTGGGAATTCATCAGTCCGGTGCCCAATTCTCCATCTTGATCGGACAACCATGAAATGGTGAGGGCATCGTTGCTCAATTCCGCATCGTTGGTAGTGGCGGTAAAGATGATGGTCTCTCCCAAAATAAAGGAATCACCGCTTTGTGGGCTCGTGATGATACAATCGGGAGAGCTGTTGGGACCGCCAACCGATATGGTGGTGTTTTTAGAGGTACTCTTGCCGGATAAGTCTGTAACGGTCAAGGACAACGCGTGATCCCCCTCGCTCAACGTAAAATATTCCTCCAGCACCCCATCTTCGTTGGGCAGGGAATCGGCGGGCAGAGTCCCGTCTATCGAACTCTCCCACACATAGGTCAAATCGGATGGTGCATCTTCGTTGTCTTGTATGGTCGCGGAAAAGCGAATGAGCTGATCGCTGTAGTAGTTCTCGCCGTTCATGGGAGAGAGAATCTCAACGGTCGGCGCGAAGGTCGGCGTGACGTTCACACCAATCGAGTCTACACCGGACGCCCCTTCCGGATCGGCAGCCTGTACCCGAACCTGCGTTTCCCCTTCTTCGAGAGAGATTCGACAAATACTGCTGCCATCGACTTCTAAGGGGGCAGCGGGACACAGCGTGCGGGTATCGCTCAACCAACTGACGGTAAGCTCATTCGCATCGTGGTTATCATCGCTAATCGAAGCTTGGAAGCTGATCTCATATCCCTCCAAGAAAGTCTCGCCATCGCTGTGCGACGTGATGAGCGGAACGGGATTGCTATTGTACACCTTGATCGACTCTTCGGAGTCGCAAGCGATGAGAAGTAAAAAAACCAATATGCGCTGCATATCTTTCCCCCACAGAATTTCAATTCGATAAGAAAACTATATAGCCAGACGTACAAATGCGCTCTTACAAAAAGACTCAACCGCCAAAAGAGACCTAGCGAAGATTGAAGAAGGAACGTATTTTTCCGAGCAATTCTTGCGCGGCGGTCTTTGTTTGCTCCTCTTGTTCAGTTTCGGAAAGGGATTCGCGCATCGCACGATCTTTGAGCTGATACTCCGCGATGACGGAAGAGATAATACCGGCGAGTTCGGGGCGTTTTTCCAAAAGCACCCCCAAATGATCATTGGTGAGCTCGTAGAGAATGATATCTGTATGGGCTTTGATGGTCGCCGAACGGGGATCTCCGGTTAACAAAGACATTTCACCAAAGGCCTTTCCGCTGATCATGGAACCCACGCGAATCTCCGTCTCCTGGGCGGCGATCCAAATATAAACATCGGCCATGCCTTCGAGAATAAAGTACATCGATGCCCCGGCAGTACCGCGTTTGATAATCACATCACCGGGTTTAAAACGAAGCATTGTCATACTGCGAACCAAGAAGAGAGCGTCTTCTTCTTCGATATTGGCAAAAATTCTCGTGTCGCGCAGCAGTCTCATGACGCGTTCTTCCGACGAAGCATCATGGGTTTGCAAAGGGAGATGGTGGATTTTCTGCTGGGGAACCGCCGGTGTGATGCCCGCTTGTTCGAGTTCTCGCATCACGGCGGAAATCACGCGGTTGCGGATGGGAATCCGGTTGTCGTAGTGCGGTAGCCAATAGCGTATCTGATAAAGAACACCGACATCGTCGATATCGACGGCAACCGCGCTCGCTTCCAAATCGGCCGGAAGCTCTTTCATGAGATCCTTCGACTGGTCGCGCACATGTTTGACGGCTGAATTAAGCAAGCGCAACGCCCGTTCGGGAGCAACGCCGTGATCGAGTCGCAGGTCAAAAACCCCACGAAAATGCGTTCCCCGCTTGTAGAGATTGTCGATCACCGCCATGGAAATCCTCGCATTGGGGTAAACGAGAACCGTATTGTTTTTGGTTAAAAGATGCGTTGCTCGCCAGTTGAGTTCGATCACCTCCCCTTCGATGTCTCCGATGCGGATCACGTCTCCAATCTGAAACGGTTGCTCGGCATTCAGGGCGAGCCCGGCAAAGACGTCTGCGATGAGTTCTTTTATCGCAAGACCGACGATAACCCCCACACCACCGGTTGCCGCGAGCAGAATCGTGAGATCCTTTTTGAACACCACACTGATGATACCACCAATGGCCGCCATCATAATGAGGGCACCAACCATATCCTTGAGCAACTTGGGAATGGTTCGTCCGCGTCTCTCGAAGATTTTCTCCCAAATAAAGTAACGGATCAGACGGTTGATAACGATGGCAAGCAAGAGCCAAACAACAATGCCAACCATGTAGGAAAAGACCCGGACGGTATCCCGAAGGACATCCAATCCGACATCGTAGGGAAAGTAATCCAGCGAGAAAAACAACACGGAGAACAAGACCAGGTAAAATATCGGCCAGCGTATTCCTTCTCTCGTGTAGAGCGCCATCTATATCCCTCTCAAATCCAAATCTACACCATTCATGTATTCCGATTTTGGTCGCCTCGCATGGCGAAACACACTAGAAGCGATAGTCGACCTGTGCGCGGATGTCGCGGCCGGGCTGGTCAGCAAAGTATCGAAGTAGGCTGGTGTATTCTCGATAAGAAGCGTTGAGTAAATTGCGTCCGACCAAACGCAATGTCCACTCCTCCCGTTCACCCAGCTTGGACTGGAGGTTTACATTGAGAAGTTGATACCCAGCGACGACCGGACCAAAGTCTTGGCTTTCCTCGACCCGAAACTGCTTTCGTATGCCTTGCAACTGCAAGCCAATTTCGGTTTTCTTGAGAAATCCAAGCGAATCCAAGCGACCGTTTAGGGTCACAGAGCCACGATCTGCGGGAATGGCGATCAGGTGGCTCCCATCCTCGATGCGATAGGCTTGGGTGGAAGCCCCTTGCACGTCGACACCGACGACGGCATTGGGAAAGAAAGAGAGGCTCCCGTCACCACCGAAGAACCATACGTCTTCGGGTTGGTAACCGTATCGCGGCCACGTCCCCTGAATGGTGACGTCGTAGGCCAGGTTCCCGTATTCATTCAGGACGGGCGAGAAATACACATACTGATCGATGCGATTAAAGAATCCGGAAACCTCGGCTTCAATCCACGGATACCGCAGACCAAGGGTACTGCTTATGCCATAGGTGGTTTCAACATTCAAACTCGGATTGCCCAAAGCGTATACCGGCATAGAGGGTGCCGTGCCGTTGAGATAGAGTTCATCAACGTTGGGAAATCGGCTGGCGGTGGAAAGGTCCAGTTTTAGATCTACACGCTCGGGAACGACATGAACAATACCGCCGAGGGAAACCGCGCCGGTTTGGTAAAAGTTCTCGCACCGAGCCATATCGGTCGCATTGACCGGGCACTCCCCTTCTTCCAAAGTCCCGCGGCGGAGGTGTCGATCCAAATCGTGCGGCGGCAGGTAGGCTGCGCGGGAGAGCACGTCATAGCGCAGCGCGAACTCTATGTCGCCTCGATCGAAGGAGAGACGTTCGTGTGCGAAAATTCCGCCGGAGAAGGAGCGGAAATTGGGCAACAGCGCAAGCCCTCGATAAACGTTCTCTTGAAAGACCCCCTGAACACCGATCCCTCCCTCGAGCCAAGCACTTCCCAAAGAAATTCCGTGGTGCGTGAGGTGTCCGTCGAGACTGTGGGTACGGAGGGTAAAATCGTATTGCGGTCCGGTTATCGATTCGCGAACGCGGTCGAACTCTTTGCGGCGGTTGTGCTGAAAGGCATACAAAACTTCAAAATGTCCCCAATCGCCGACTTCGCCGTCCACGTGAGCCGATACGATATCGTGGGTGACGTATTGATAGGCACGCTCGACCTCGAAGAGACTTTCCCAGTTGTCGGCGCCGGCCGGCTGTTGCTCGTCTAATTGTGCTTCAAAGCTACTCGGGCTCTCGTATTGCATACCAAAAAAGATACCGGCTTGCAAGCTGTACCGGCGTGCATTGACCCGCATCCGCACGGTCTTGAATTGTTGTTCGGTGGAGATGCCAAGGTTCCAAAGGGTGGAACCGGTGTTGCCCAAAACATAGTCGGGTGCAACCATACCCGCGCCCTTGGCGAGGTTGCCCTCGATGCGAAAAGAGGGCAGTTCTTCTTTTGGTTTGCCGTCGAAACGGAACGCCCCAAAACTGCGCGTACCGTTGGTTTGGCCACCAAGACGAAAACGCCCACCCCAACCTTGGGTATCGCGCATGGAGGGACTTTGAACCAAGATCACGCCACCGATGGCGTCGGTTCCATAGCGGGCGCCGTTGGCCCCGCGGATGATGGAGACCCTCTCGGCGGAAAAGGAATCGATTTCCGTACCGTGGTCTAAACCCCACTTTTGGCTTTCGTGCCGGATGCCGTCGTTGAGAATGAGCATGCGGCGCTCTTGGTGACCGCGAATGATCGGTTTGGATTGCGCGCCGGACCCTTCGGCTTTTTGCACGCCGGGGACGGAGTCGACGGTATCGGCAAATTCAATGGCCCCCTCTTCCGCCAGATCGTCCTCGTCCAAGGTGACACGAGCGCGCACGTCTTCTTCGTCGGGTTGAGCGTCGTAAATAATCAATTCGTTTTCAATGTGATCGGGTTCGTGCTCGTGGGATCCGAATTGAAGGGTAACCGTGGTTGTGGATTCGATGTAGACCCCGTCTTTGCTCGCCGGGATGAAGCGAAGCTGGTTGGCGATGCGCATCGATTCTTCGTGGAGTACATCCGGTCCGGACAAAACACGGATTGCCTTGACATAGCCCGTGGTCAGAACCAACACTTCGACCTCAACCGGGCCGACGGCGCCGGAGATGTGAGAGCACTGCAACAAAGCATGAGAGACCAAAGAGGCTTTCTCTTCTGTGGATTCTTGTGCGAAGGCAGCGGTAGAGAAAACCAGAAGACCGATAAGGGTCGCTGTGCGGGGAATAGAGGTCACGGAAACCACCCATGAGTAAAGGAGAATGCAATCGAAGAGGGTGAATAAAACCCGCTTTCCAAGAGAGGCCTCCGCGAAAGGTATCCCTTTCACACTCTTCGACGACGGGTTTATTGAGGCATAATAACGTATCGCAACCCGATTGCAATAGCGGCAATGTGACAACAAAGTATTTTAAAACATTCGCCGGCACTTGAGGCGCCTACAGGGCAGGTTTCACCACTCACAGGCCTTTTTATAGCCCAGTTTGCATGCTTTTTCGTAGAGTTCTTTCGCTTTGGAATCAGACTGGGTCACTCCTTGTCCATTTTCGTAAAAAACCCCAAGATTGGAACAACCGAGTGCATATCCGCCATCACAAGCCTTTTCATACAATTCGGCGGCTTTGGAATAAGATTGGGTGACTCCTTGTCCATTTTCGTATAAAAACCCAAGATTAGAACAACCGCCTGCATATCCACCATCACAAGCCTTTT
>JAYYRF010000120.1:0-3611 GCA_036127535.1 Myxococcota bacterium
CAACGAAGAAGTCGATACTCTTCCGGAAGATGTGGAAGTCGAGCCCTCGAATACACTCTCCTTCAGCAGAGTTTTTCAAAGAGCAGCGACACACGTTCTCAACAGCGAAAAGAAAACCATTACCGGTCCGAATATCTTAATTGAACTCATGAGGGTTGAGGACTCACATGCGGTCTATCTCCTACAAAATCAGGGAATCGAACGAATAGACCTTACAACCTATCATTCTCATGGCTCCAAAAGCAACGCGAGAAAAGAGCGGAAAAAGGAAGAAGACGAGGAATATGCTGAAGGCGATGGCGATCCATTAGAAGAATACGCAACGGAGTTGGTTCAGCGTGCAGCGGAGGGTAAAATAGACCCCCTCATCGGTAGATCCAAAGAGATTGAACGCCTCGTTCACATATTGGCCCGACGCCGTAAGAACAATCCCGTTCTTCTCGGAGACCCCGGAGTCGGTAAGACGGCTCTCATCGAAGGTCTTGCACGAAAGATTAATGACCGAGAGGTTCCAGAAATACTGGAGGACGCAGAGGTCTACGCTCTTGATATGGGAGCCCTACTCGCCGGCACGCGCTATCGAGGAGACTTTGAAGAACGATTGAAAGGTGTGGTTCGCGCCATGCAAGGAAAAGACAACGCAATCCTATTCATCGACGAAATCCACATGCTCGTCGGAGCCGGTGCGACGACAAACGGTACGATGGATGCATCCAACCTACTCAAACCCGCTTTACAATCGGGAGAACTCCGATGTATTGGGGCCTCTACACACCAAGAATACAAGCAGTCTTTCGGAAAAGACCGCGCTTTGGGGCGACGATTCCAGATTATAGATATAGATGAGCCTTCCATGGAAGAGGCGATTGCCATCCACAAAGGTTTGTGTAAGATCTACGAAGAATTTCACGGTGTCGAGTACGAGGACGAAGCCATTGAAACGGCCGCAAAACTTGCTGCAAGCCACCTCAATGAATCGAAACTCCCGGACAAAGCCATCGATGTCATAGATGAAGCCGGTGCCTCTTGTAAACTCGCCGGTATCAAAGTCGTTAAGAAAGAGCAAATCGAAGAAACGATATCTCGCATGGCCAAGGTACCGCCAAAATCCGTTTCAAGCGAAGACAAGAAAGATCTCAGCAATTTGGAAGGAGAACTTCTCAAGGTGGTATTCGGTCAAGATGAAGCAATACGAGAAGTTGCCACAGCGATCAAACTCTCTCGCGCCGGGTTAAGCGATCCCAATAAACCATTGGGATGCTTCTTGTTCAGTGGGCCAACCGGTGTCGGTAAAACAGAACTTGCAAAGCAGCTTGCCAACGTTATGGGTATCGGCTTTCAACGATTCGACATGTCCGAATATCAAGAAAGACACACCGCAAGTAGATTGATCGGAGCTCCTCCGGGATACATTGGTTTCGAGCAAGGCGGTCTTTTGACGGAAGCGATCTCTCGTACACCACACTGCGTCTTGCTGCTGGACGAGATCGAAAAAGCCCACATGGATATCTACAATCTGCTTTTGCAAGTGATGGACAACGCAAGCTTGACCGATAACACCGGAAAAAAAGCAGACTTTCGAAATGTCATCTTGATCATGACAACCAATGCTGGCGCAAGAGATGCAGGAAAACGCGCCGTTGGTTTTGGTTCTGTCAGTACAATGCACAAGGTAACAGCCGCTTTAGAGCGAACATTCGCTCCCGAATTCAGAAATCGTCTCGATGCGGTTATTCAGTTCGGAGCCCTTCCCCAAGAAGTCGTTCGCATGATCGTCGATAAGTTTATTGGACGTCTCAATGCACAGATCATCGACAAGGGAGTCGAAATTGTAGCGAACAACGAAAGCAAGGACTGGCTCAGCGAGCGAGGATACAAGCCGGAATTTGGTGCCCGAGAAATGAGTCGTGTCATTCACCGAGAACTCAAACAGCCCTTGGCTGAGATTATGCTCTTCGGAGATCTACAAAACGGTGGCTTTGCGAACATTAGCGTAGAGACTACGGTAGACGAAAAGACGGGGAAAGAGGTGAAGGCATTAAAAATTACCGCCGAACCCAAACCCGAAGAGCCAGAGGAGAACGAGGAGTCCGACGTCGAAAATTCCGATATTGAAGAATCGAATGAGACCAGCTCAGAGAAGGATGCCCCCGAAAAAGAAACAGCCGCTACGGAGACCGAAGGGGAGGAGTAATGTCCCCGAAGAGCCTCCTGTGGCTCTCCATTAGTGCGTCTTTGGATCTAAACCGTTGGGAAGATCGACAAAATCTATCGAACTCGAATCCCATCTCGGTACAAGAATCCGAAGCGTACTTTCAAAACAACAGTCTCACACCATACCAACAAGAACGTTTTCGATACTCGATGGAGCAAACCGCCTCTGTGTCTTATATCGAAAGCGTACTGGATTCGAAGGGCTCCCGAAACAGTCGTCCCATTTCAATGCGCATTGCTGCATTAAAAGCATTGGACGCAAAATCCAGTCCAGACTCGCTGGCTGCTCTTTGGGAGATTTATGTAAGATCCCGCTTTCGCGATCTACAAGAGGATCCGGATTTATTCGAACGAGCGCTCCGTACGATCATTAAAATCGAGTCTCTTCACCCCAACAGCAACCGCCCACACATAGAAAAAACGCTTCCTCAACTTGTGAAAGCATACGTGGGATCCACACAGTCGGAGTCTATCGCTCCTTATCTACAAGCGTGCTACGAACAGCATCGTGTAGAGTGTATTCGCGCTTTTCAGAGTCATCGTGGCAGCCTACTTCTTTCCTTTTTAGAATCGCCACCGGTTTCGATCTCTCCTCTTCCCCTTCCGCAGCCTCCTGGACAATGGGAAGATGAAGCACCGCCTCAAAAGTCAAACGTGGAAATACGCACTTTTTCTCCATCCCTGACCATCCCGAAATCCCTCGTCGTAGGCTTTCTCACGCTAGCGTTCGTCTTTCTCTCTCGTCGGCACCGTTGGCAGAAATATGCTGCGATAGGATTGGGCCTAACCGTATTCTTGTGGATCGAAGTATTTCTCGAATGGATCGAGCACCCGACGCTGGCCGAGCAACAACCTCTCTTTTCCTTCATCGACTGGAAATACGAACCGTATCAATTCATCCGTCGTGATAGCGATGAATGGTGGGTCAGCGAGGGAGGTCCTGCGAGATGGCAAGAGGTGCGCGCATCCGGGGAAACATTCACCATTGCAACCTTGGGGGCTTCTTCCGCACATGGTTCAAATCTCTTACAGGAAGAGACCTTCTCAGCACTCCTTGCGTCGCGACTGCAACGAGAAAACCCCTCTCAGTCTCTTCAAATTCTTAACTTTGGAATCGGTGGTACCACCTCAAATGGGGTTTTGTATTCGGGTAAACAAGCCTTGAGTATGGGAGCAGATGCACTTATAATTTACTACGGACACAACGAAGTACCACAGTTCCATCAACTCTCAACCTTTGAAGGGACATCCTATTTATCTTTGCGTCTATTGTTCTCACACATACGCTTGTATGAAATTTTACATCGCTTCTTACCGTCGTCCTCTTCATCATCGTCCCAACCGATATACCTCTCCAGACAGAGAGTTCAAGAACTCGCAATTACGAATCATCGTTA
>JAYYRF010000121.1:0-10011 GCA_036127535.1 Myxococcota bacterium
TATCCGGGTTCTTTTCCGCCGATTCCACCAAGGGTTCCGATACCGAAGTCCTTGAATCCCTCGCGGGGCAAACGAGAGAGTAGTGTACGTGCAAAGTCGAAAGGGCAATTGGACTTTGGTTCCGAAAGCATCGACCTTCGATTTTTAGAGGTATTGAGCAATATGTCTCAAACCCGTTGTATTGGAGATGCGATATTATGGTTGTTGCGAAATCACATTTTAGATGGTGCAGTAAGCTTGGCCGAACTTAAGAATAACATCGATGCGATATTGGAAGAACAGGGGCCTGGCGCCTTGGGAAACGAGGCCAATCGCACATCGGTACGCGGGATCGATGTCGCACGGGTAATTAATCGAATGCGAATGGCAAATTTCCACTTCGTGTCAGCAGATTGACGCAATATTAAACATGTTTTGGTTAAGGAGTATGCATGCAAAACGATGATTCTTCACAGGTCATTTCGGTTCAGGCAATCGGCGCACAAGAGCCATCGAAACAGCCGACGATGCTCTATCCATTTGGGCCAGCCATTTTTCGTACCCGTATGTCCGATAGCATGGTGAAAGAACTCAATGCGGCCATTGATTGGGTGAAATCCGATCTCCAAGCGAGTGAAATGCTCGACTGGAGCGATCAACTTGTCGGTAAGGTCGAGCAGGAAGTGATTATACCCAAACCTGCATTCCAGCCCCATTTGTCTTGGTTGGCACAGCAGGTTCGAATGTATGTGCATACGGCTTTCCAACGAGTGGGAAAAAACGACCTTTCTCCGTTAGAGGTTCGTTTTGTGAGTTGGTGGGCCGTTCGAACACTTGCAGGCGATTTCAATCCGGTGCATTTTCATACGGACTGCGATCTTTCGATGGTCGGTTACTTGGCCGTACCGGATTGGGAAGAGGAACTGGCGGAGGATGCCATGGATCACTACCCGTGCAAGGGCTATATCGAGTTTTTAGACGGTCGGCCGCAGCTCTTCTCCAACCATCGCATCAAGTTTCGACCACAAATTGGTGATTTATATATTTTTCCTTCTTGGATCCAGCATACCGTTTACCCCTTTCACAAAAGCGAAGGTGAACGACGATCGTTTAGCGCGAATATTCGGGTTTCAGAGCAAGCATCGGAGTAAAAATAGACAAGAGCCACTTTGATAGTGGCTCGATTGGTTTTCTTCTTGGGCACTTACAGCTGACTGGGGTCGGTCACTTTCCCCATGAAGAGAATACTTCCGCTCAGTTTGTCCTCAATCGCAAAGAGGAAGGGGCGGTCTAATATGATGTATTCCCCCATGGCAGCCTCATCTGCAACGACAACGGCCGTGGCGGCAGCGGCTTCGGTTCCTTCTTCGGAAAATTTGAGCCAAGCTTCGTGAATCACGGCCGATACAAAGAGTCCTGCACCATCGGCGATGCCGTTGAGATCCGCGATGCTGGGGTCAAATGCTGATGGCATGCCCAAATCCTTTAATGTTTCGCTCAGTTCTTTTTTGTATCGCATTTCCATTTTCGGAATTCCGAGCATGGCGTCTGTTTGATAGAGACTTCCTTTCCATTCTCTCCAATTTTCGGCATTGAGTTGCTCTTCAATCGCGGGTAAACCACTCGCTTCATTGGGGAGTAGGACGGTCAATGAGAGCTCCTCTCCTTTGTAGGGGATTTCGGCGACCATGAATCCATCTTGGTAGCCTACGGAGATGTTGGCTTCGGCATTGCTCATCATCTCGATGGGGGTAGTTTGCCCATCTGCGAGCATAAAGTTCCCGGTATAGGTATCGTTGGGATCAAAGGCCTCTAACCACGGCGCGTTCATGTAGATCGCGTTGGTGAGAACCATGCGGGTGTTTCCGGTAATGACACCGGCGGGAATCAGGTCAGGGATGTTTTCCATCGTTTGTTCAGAGACCCATGTATTGATCGTCTCTCTTGCTCCTTCCGGATCCGAGCCAAAATCCAGCTCTTCCGCTTGAGAATTATACAATGAGGAGAGTCCTTCGAGGTAGTCGGCTTCAAATCCAAAGCCGCTCTGTGAATAGACTTTGTTTGCGGTATTGATTTGGTAATCGCAGTTGTTGATCAGGCTGAGTTCTTGGGAGATGGCTCCTTGTCCGGCATGCCAGTCTTGCTTTGGTTCGAAGACACCCAAAACATTGGCCATTTCGGTTTCGGTTTCGGTTTGTGTGCCGAGTTGCAGCATCCCGAGTGCGGTGGAGATGCTGTAGGGAGATAGAAAGAGATTCGACGCGTCGCCGTTGAGTTTTTCGTAGAGATCGAAGGCGAAGTCTTGGTTGCCTTCTACAACGGCGAGAATGTTTTCATCGGTGATGGTTTCTCGCTCGGCAATCTCGCAAGCCGCCGGTTGAACTGGGTCGGTGGGTTCTGGTTTACAGGCGAACAAAAGGGAAAAAAGGAACATGGGATTCTCCAGGAATAGATGGTTTAATCAAGTGCAGCCACACCATGGCAAAGAGCGTGCCAAATCTTTTTGTGTGAAGTAAATATCCCTAAAAAAGGGTTTTTTAAGCTTGGGGGGATGGTTTTTTAGATTTTTGTGAATTGTCCATTTTGGGTGTAGCGGACAGTGATGTCGTAGCGATGTACATTCCGCTTGTGTTGAAGAACGCGGTAGGCTAATACCTCCTTTGTATATTAACAGGAAAAGCCATGCGCATTGGAATTGATCTTGGAGGCACGAAGATAGAGGGGGTGGTCTTGGACGGGGATGGTTCCGTTCGCGCACGGCTTCGGGTTGCCACTCCAAAGGGAGATTACGGGGGCACCATTAATGCTTTGGGCGATTTGGTTCAAGAATTGGAGCGGTTGGTTTCCAACACTTGTACCGTCGGTATCGGTATGCCCGGTGCGATCTCACCGCGAACTGGACGGGTTAAGAACGCGAACAGCACTTGGCTAAATGGCCAAGATTTCTCCACGGATGTATCGCGGCGACTGCAGCGAGAGGTACGTTTTGCCAACGATGCCAATTGTTTAGCGGTTTCCGAAGCCATCGATGGTGCCGGTGCTGGTGCACGGGTGGTGTTTGCCGTTATCATCGGAACGGGATGTGGAGCGGGCTTGGCGATTGATGGAGCCGTGCATCAGGGACAAAACGGCGTCGCCGGAGAGTGGGGGCATAACACATTGGGGTGGCTGCTTCCGGAGGAGTACCCCGGTCCATCGTGCTACTGCGGTCGCCGAGGTTGTATTGAAACCTTTATTTCTGGAAGTGGGTTTGAATACGATTACTTGCAATTGACCGGCGTACACAAAGGAGGCGCCGCCATTATGACCGATTATCAAAGAGGATGTAAAAAAGCGGATCGGGTAGTCCATCGTTATCGGAGCCGACTTTCCCGTGCACTGGCGATGAGTATCAATTTTTTCGATCCCGATGTCATTGTTTTGGGTGGGGGGATGTCCAATATCGATGCTATTTACGAGGATCTTCTTGCGATGGTAGAACCTTGGGTGCTCGGCGGTGAATGTCAAACGCCGATTCGTCGTTCGCTTCACGGGGATGCCAGCGGTGTTCGGGGTGCTGCTTGGTTGTGGTAATTGGATTTTTCCCCACGAGGAGATATTCTTGGAGAGGGAGAATGGATGCCGATACGCAAAATCTTTTTTCGAATATTTCAAGTCCTGTGTGGGATTGTGGTTGGGATTATCCTCGCAGAAGGATTCAGTCGCTTGGTCTCGCCCATGGGTGGCAGCGAGTTTTTATTTCAAGCGCCTGAAAATGCTCCCAATGGGATGTATGTGACGGACAAGCGTCTACTCTACAAGCCCAATCCAGGGTTCCAAGCCCAGTCTCGTTCTCCCGGCTACTGTGTTCCGATTCGGATCAACGAGAATTCTTTGCGTGGAGCAGCCGTTGGTGAGAAAAAGAAAAAGCGCTGGTTGGCTGTGGGGGACTCGTTCACCTTTGCGGCACAGGTTTCAGAAGAGGACAGTTTCTTGGGTCTTTTGAATCAAAGCGAAGAGAGAGAGTTTTTAAACGCGGGGGCGGATGGGTACGGAACGTGGCAGGCGCAACTGCGGTACAAAGAACTCGACAAAGAATTAGATTTGGATGGCCTTTTGGTCGTCTTTTTTATCGGAAACGATTTTCACGACAATCAGCACTTTCAAAACGCAAAGCGCAAGGCTTCTGCCCGACCGTCGGGACAGCCGATTTTAGCGAAGAGCAAGCATCCCGTTCTCTCCTTTCTGTCGCGCAGATCCCATCTATACGCCCACTGGAAGATTTATCAGCGCGCGAAGCTTTTCTCGCAGCAATCTCCCGAGCAGGCACGCTGGTACAGTGAGTTGATGCTGTTTACCGAGAGGGAAATGTCTGTTGATATGATGCAGACCACCGAAAAAGTGCTTCGAGACACCCAATGGTACGTCGATAACAACTTGATGGTTGCGATTGCGGCACCATACTTTGTCGTGGAACAAGATCGGAGCGACGCGGCATTCTCCTTGGTTGGGCTCGATCCCCAGTTGGTGAAGCCCGATATGCCAACGAAGGCTCTGATCGAAGTGCTGGAGCGTTTGGGTATTGCGTATTGCGATTTGACCCCCGATCTACGATCGGCTTATCAACAAGGAGAGATTCCCTATTTGGCCTATGATGGTCATTGGAGTCGCAGTGGGCATCGTATTGTTGCCCAGACGTTATCGAAGTGTTTTGCGGACGTGGACCGACGGTAAATCAATTCCCATGGTGCGTAACTGCTGTTCCGCTTGTACGATCCATCCACTGTTTGCTCGTCTCGAAGACGGAGAGGGGTGGAGTAAATACCCGACGTTTGCGTTGGGAAACGTCGATCGGGCTCGTCCCTCGGCAAAGCGTCCGATACCGATGACCATGGTGGGTTTCAGTAACGCATGGATGGATCGAAGCGCGTCATCGCATGCAGCAAATAGTCCGTCTTTCTCGCGGGCAGGGAGTTTGTCTGGGGTTCGGTTTCGTCCACTGTCCTCTAAGAAGACAAGAGGGCAGTAATTGTACAGAGCAAATTGGGAAAAGAAGGCTTGCGGAGTGCGGTATCTCTCCGCCGCCCACCCCCAGAGACGACGCCCACTCACTTCTGCGCGCGTGCAAGAGAATCCGGTAATGGGACGTTTCGGATGGCTCTTTATATCGCTTGACACGTCCGCGTTCATTCCAAACCAGTTTTGCACCATGGAAACATCTCCAAAAGGAACACCGGTTTGGGGCATACCCCACGGGCCAGGATTCATCCCAAGCAGGAGAATTCTCCCGGTTTGTAACCCCATGATATCCCAGTACGACAAATGCGGCTCCATTGCATAGAGAAGAGGATTGATGGTGTATTGAACGGGCACGTCGAAGGACAATTGACAAAGTTTGCGCGAGAGAGACGTTAAGATCGGTCGAACGACGGACTGAACGCGTGTATCCATGAAGCGCATCTGCGGGAATGTTTAGGATTCTTTGCTGCGTCTTCGACGATACGCGAAAGCGATGCCCGGTAGCAGTAATCCAATGATACCGATGTTTTGGTCGGATACGCTGCTACATCCTTTACCGCCACGAACGACATTGGCTTTGAGCGTAATCTCCTTCGCCGGTTGTGCCGGGTCGTTACTGCTAATGATCAATGTTGTACTATGCTCTCCTTCTGTTTCACTGGAGAAAGCAAAGACAATGCTGTCTTGTCCGCCTGCAGGAACGTATACATTGGCGCCGAACACGGAAAAACCGCTGTCCGAATCTTGTATCTCTGCTTGTCCCTCTAGGAGCATGGCACCCATATTTTCAAGCATGAGCTCTTGGTTGCTGATGGAAGCGATATCGACATCGCCGAAGTCTACAACGTTATCGGCTTGCATAGATGGGAGAGAAAAAAGAAGATCGTTGGCGGGGAAAATGTGGTCTACATCCGACGAAAGCGCTTCGATTCCGAATTGACCGGCTTCCCAATTTTGACATCCGACGATGGGGACGCAGACTTCAAAGACCGGGATGAATTCCATTTCGCAGGTCGTGCTAAAATTCCCTTCAAACGCAGCGGATTCTGTAAAGGAATCGGCGCCTTCCGTCGCGGTAAACACAGCCACGTCGGTATCGCTTTCTAAGAGAGTTTCTCCAATACTCCACTGGTTACCCGTATATTCCAATACGCAATTCGGCCTCAGTTCTCCGGAGAATCGGACATCGACAACCGCCAAAACCGTTGTGTCGAAGTTAATCGCATTCCCGCCTTCGTTGGTTGTTTCGACCGTTTGAACGGATCCGATTGAAAACGGTGTAAACTGGTTTTGGCCCGTATATTCTAAGCTTCGAGAATCGATTTCCTGCTCCCACTGATAACCCGCGATATCAAACCGGATGGACACGCTTGTTTCGAGAATTGCGGACAATGTGATTTGTCCACCGTCTTCCTCTCCGGTAATCGAAAGGTTTAAATCCGTTGGCCATTCGAGATGGGCATCTCCTTCCATGGCGACATCCGCTGTCCCGTTGGCTCCGACTTGAACCCGAACAGCCATCGCTCCGGAACTGGGGTACCAGCCGGAATCGACCTGCATGGCCTCAAACAGGGGAACCTGGTCCGAAACCAGCAACGATTGGGGGTCGGCTTGGTGGGCAGAGGCGCTTAATATTAGGCTATAGAGAATCATATATACACCGTGATTAGATGGGGTTTGCCTCAAGCTTTTATGCTCGTTTGTATATTTTTTACACTGTTTTCATGCTCCTTTTTCGTTCGAGAAGCGTTCGATTCGGTATGCGCTTTGCTGCTTGTCATAGACCTTTTCCATGAAAGAGTGTTATACGCTACTGTATTGAACCTTTGGAGGGAATGCGGATATGAATTGGAAAGCCAAGCTGTCGTTGGGCAGTCTCTTGCTTCTTCCCATCGTGATTCTGTCCGCCCTATCGGTTTGGTTCTTTCGGGTTCCATCTAAACCCGTGTCGGATGCCTTTTTGCAGCGTTCCTCCGAGCAGCGTCGAGGATGGCACTCGCTCATTCCAAATTTAAAGGATGCAAAGGTCTACGTGTTAGATCGGCCGCACGAACCCGAGGAGTTGAAAAATGTTCAACTCTACCAACAGAAGCGCGTTCGGATGTTTCGGGTATCCACCAACGACCTCGGTATGCGCAATCCACCCATCGGACCGAAAAAAGGCTTCCGTATCGTTTGTGTCGGAGAATCGGTTTCCTTTGGCTGGGGGGTCGATGCAGAGTATACCTATCCGGTTCAACTGGCCAAGCAGTTGGGCGTTGAAGTTATCAATACGGCCATTCCTTCGACAGGACTGGCGCAAAATACCTATTGGATCGAAAACCATGCCAAAGAGTTAGAACCGGACTTGATACTGCTAACGATCCGTCCCGACTGGGGACACCGTAATGATTTGAAACAGCTGGCCCGAACGCTCCACGAGACCCGTCGCAAAATACGGCCCGTTCCATTGGGGGTCATCGTATCCGCGATTAGCACGTTTGATCGGAAGGGCAGTGAGTTCTTTGCCTGGGATGAAGGGCAGGTGAAGAAGACGCTGCGCGGAATTCCTCTTTTGGAATTGACAACGACCTTTCGCAAGCAGAAAACGGAGAATGGTGTGCGGTTGCGCATTCAAAATGACAAACAGCAACTCGTAGACGTCAACTCACAAGCGGTTTTGGTCGAGGCGGATAATATACCCATGCTGCCCGGTAAGTCTGCCGTGGCACCGGAAATTTTGGCGGCCTTTGATCAAAATTTGGCTTTACATGAGCCGCTGATTTTTGATGCCGGGCATCCGGATGAAAAAGGGTATGCTTTAATGGCAGAAACCATTGCGCAGTGGATACGAAAAAAACGCTGGTTGCCAGAGACAGAGGGAAGCCGTGGAAAGTGAGTCCAATTCAGAGAAAAGAAAGACGATATGGCAAAAAATGTACGGAATCGCTGGTGGCGGCCGTTGGTGGGTACCTCCTCTTCTTTTGGCGGTGTCGATTCTCGTGCTCGGTTGGGTGATCCTACAGGCCTTCGAATACGCCAGTCCGTTTATATATGTTGCTTTTTAAGGAATTCGCCAAAGAAATACGTTTTTGATTGTGGATGTGTATGCATGGGGTTACGAGAATTGCGAAATACAAAATCGGAGAACCATTGCTCTTTACCAATCTCGATATACGAATTTTAGACACGAACGATCTTCTTCCAATGTTTTTGGCTGCCTCCTACACATACTATCGCCTGAGAAGAAAGCTAATGTCGGACGAAACCTTTGATCTTTTGTCTTCTCGCCTTTACGATGCGTGGGACGATTTGGAACACGAACATAAACATCTCATCACCAAAGAAAATCTCGAAACCCAGTCGGGATACAACATTGAATTTCCCCCAGATGTTGTCAAGCAAGGAGACGAGTGGCTTCGCGAGTTAGACGCCCCCTAGGGTTGCTTCCGTACAAACAGATATAGATACGCGTGTCCTGAGATTGATTTTTTGCGCTTCCAATATCGCTGCACAGCATTGTAATTGCGTGCGAAAAGAGGGTGCTCACTCAATTGACGCTCTCCTTCCCAGTAGTCGAATAGAATGGTGTTTTTCTGGGGTGGATTTTGGCTGTTCATCACGATTAACGAAGGTTCTTTTCGCAGAACATAGTCGGGATCATACTTTTGATGAAGACCACCTTGTGTACGAGCGATGTAATGATCATTGAGCCCCGTCATATCGATAAAGCGATAGTCCATTAGGTAGTAGGGCAAGAAGCCGGCGTGGTTGATGGCAATTTGACTGTTTGGCGGCAGATATTTTCGAATTTCATCGGCGACTTCCTTCGACGTTCGACCCAGTTCTCCTTCTTGATATCCCTGTACGGGCAAGGGCTTGGGAAAGCTTTGAAACACCCCCAAGGGGGTCAAGAATGGGTAAAAGCAGAGAAGAAGCGTACCCCACAAACGGTGCGAGTGCTCAAACAGAAAAAATACGAGAATGAGCAGTGGAAAGAACAAGCCGACCAGCATTCTCCCCCAAAACATCCAGTCTCCGCCTCCCATTACAATGATCAGCATCTCGAGAAGGCAAAATAACAGCAGGGGTACCCAGGTTCGCTCTCGTTTCCACACAAGCCCAATACCGCTACAAATCACAATCGGTATGAAGATTTGAACGTAGGACAGGCCAAATTGAAGTCTCTCGAAGAGTGGCGCGCCGACTTTTGCATAGTATGTATTGGGTAAATATTCGCCAAAATAGAGAAATCGAAACAGTTGATACATCAGCATGGGGGCGGCTGCCATTGCGAGCCGGGTGGGTCGATGTACCCGGTTATAAAATGCATATAGGAACCAACCTATAAATAAGATTGGCCCCTCTGGACGCACAATGGCCAAAAGAGAAGCACACCACCACCATCGCGGTATAAACAAAGAAAGAATGGTGCCGAGAAATAGTGCGGCAAATAGCGGTGTTTCCATGCCGGATAAACCCCAATAGTAGAGAGGGCCCAATCCACAACCGATCGAAAGAACTCCCCAAAGAGGTATCTTTGCATGACGACACAAAATCACGCTTAGGTAGAGAAGAAGAAAGAGAGATCCGAGTCCCAATATGTTCGCGGCTACCGGTATGGGAGTCCCGATTGAACCCAGCATCGCGAGGAGAATGACCCACAGCGGTGATGAGAAACCCTCTACGGGTTGTTCTCCTCGGTTCCAGAGAAGCCCGTATCCATCCACCACATTTTGGGCGTAGCGATAGAAGATGTAGGCATCATCGGTTTCGTGTGGTAGGTAATGCCAAATCTGTACGAAGAAGAATGTGCAGGGGACGAGCAACCACATCCACCGCAAATGCATTGGATTTGACGCTTTTTCGCTACGCACCAGTCCAACGATCGGTTTTGGGTGGCGCTTCCGGTGGCGCTCTGTGGGACGGTAGGTTTAGCGCCTTTCTTTTTTTCTCGGCTTCTTCTCTTTTTTGTGGATCGGAATGGCGCAAGCGCGTTCCGTGAGAGAGGCTGAGTACAATTTCTTGCGCACTGATGTCGGGAGGGAAATAGGT
>JAYYRF010000122.1:0-3551 GCA_036127535.1 Myxococcota bacterium
GGGGTACAGCCACCGCAGCGCACCAGGTCGAAGGCGGTAATGACAATAACAATTGGTACTGGTGGGAAAGTCAGGTGGACAAAAAAGGCAATCCGCGGATTGCTAGGAATCAAAAGTCAGGCAAGGCTTGCGAATACTGGACGCGTTATCCCGAAGACATCGCTCGTATGAAAGATGAGTTGGGGATGAACTCATATCGTTTCAGTATCGAATGGAGCCGAATTGTTCCTGAAAAAGGTGCTTGGAATCAAAAGGCAATGGACACGTATTCTCGTATGGTTGATGTGATGCTTGAGAATAACATCAAGCCCATGGCAACCCTTCACCATTTTAGCCATCCCATTTGGTTCCACGATATGGGGTCTTTCGAAAAAGAAGAGAACATCGCATATTTCGTCGACTTTTCGCAAAAAGTCTTTTCCCAGCTTAGTGACCGTGTTCCCAATTGGTGCACGCACAATGAATCCGGCCCTTTTGCTACGATGGGCTGGGGTATCGGTGCATTTCCTCCCGGGAAGCAAGACACAAATCTCATGTTTGATGTATTGTGCAATTTGATGCGTTCTCATGTTCAGGTGTATCACACGTTGAAGTCTATGGAGAACGGAGGGCGAGTCCGCATAGGGTTGGTGAAAAATATTTTTCAGTTTGATCCATATCACCGTTGGAATTTAGCCCACACGATGTTGTGTCGGTTTTTTGATAGCGTTTACAACGAAAGTGTGATTGCGTTGTTACGCGATGGTACATTCAAAATTACGCTTGATTATAAAAACGATTACATCGCAGAAATCCCAAAGGCAAAATTAGCTGCCGATTTTGTTGGTTTGAACTACTACTCCAATCTTTTAATCTCACTTTCTCGTGCTTTTGATCCACACAAAGCATTGACCCGACCGGGGCAAATTGTGACGGATTTTCCCTATGCAACCTATCCGGAAGGATTTTATCGTGCCATTATGCGAATGGCATCGATTGGATTGCCAATCATCATTACAGAGAATGGAATTCCGGACAACAAAGACGATAGACGAGCGGATTGGATTCGTCGATATGCATATGCGATGAAAAGAGCCATGAACGATGGTGCAAACGTTGAAGGGTACCACTATTGGACTTTGATGGATAATTTTGAATGGGCAGAAGGGTACGATATGCGATTTGGGTTATATGAGGTCGATTTCAAGACCCAGGCCAGAACATTACGCCCGGGGGCCCAACCGCTTTTGGATTTGGTCGCGAAGCATAAAAAAGATTGGGCAGGAAAATAATTCCATTTTTCCCCTTTTCATTTATCAACGATTCTGATAAGTCTTGACATAGCAAGTTTTATTCGGGGGATACAATGAAAACAGGACTAATGAAGCTGCTCGAGGACTCGAGCCTTTTAAAATCAGCGAGTGTAGGTGTATGTTGTAATCATACCGCCATTGATCCCAAGGGAGACCATGTTGTACCTCTACTGCAGCAGAGCGGAGTCGCCATCAAAAGGGTTTTCGGACCTGAGCACGGCGTAGACTCAACCGCGCAGGATATGATTCCCGTAGACGAAGAAGAAGTCACAAAGATCGAAACCGTCTCCTTGTACGGTGAAACGGAGGACACTTTACATCCCGATCCGGAAACCCTTTCAGATCTCGACATACTCGTGTTCGACATACAAGACATCGGTTCACGCTATTACACCTATCAGGCAACGTTGGGATACATCATGGAAGTGGCGAAGGACACCGATACCGAGATTTGGGTTTTGGATCGTCCCAATCCCATCAATGGGAGCGACGTTTCGGGTAATGTTGTTCGTGCCGGATATGAAAGTTTTGTCTCTGCGTATCCCTTAGCGACCCGCCACGGCATGACGATGGGGGAACTCGGCTTATTTTTCCAGCGGGAATTAAAAATAGACTGCCCGCTCAAGGTTCTAACGATGGAGGGATGGAATCGAATGAGTTGGTACGAGGACAGCGGACTTCCATTTGTATATCCTTCTCCCAATATGCCAACCGTAGACACGGCCATCATTTATGTTGGAATGTGCCTAATCGAAGGAACGAACATTTCAGAGGGAAGAGGGACAACCAAGCCTTTTCATCTTTTTGGTGCACCTTGGATAGATCGCAAACGACTTGTTTATCTTCTTCGTAAAGGGGCAGCGGACAGCGAGCTGAAAGGTGTTCTTTTCAGAGAAGCGACATTTGAGCCTCGATTCCAAAAACACGCGGGTTTGGTGTGTCACGGAGCAGAGATTATCATTACAGACAGAAACACCATCGAGCCTCTTTTGTTGGGACTGGTTGTTCTAGAGGCTTTGTTACGAGAAAATCCCGAAAAATTCGAATGGAGAACAGAAACATACGAGTATGTAGATGATCCCATAGCAATTGATCTTCTCTTTGGTAATTCAGAGGGAAGGGGAGGGTTGGAGACCAAGCTTCCTCCAAGAGAAATATTGGGAAGTTGGCAGGAAGAGCTCATATCGTTCAATGAAAAGAGAGAGAGATGCCTTCTGTACCCATAACGTTCTCGCGCTGGGGCAAATCGAGTTACGAGACCCAAGAAGATGTCGATACAGAGTCTAGGCTGCTCTCGTCAACGGTTGATGTCCTACCCTCCAATGCTGATGCGGATGTGATATTGGTTCATTCGAAGCAAAAAGTAGACGCTTCCTTCTTATCGCAAGTCCCTAGCGTCAAATTGGTCATTACATCTACATCAGGCTACGAGCACTTAGACCTCGAGTATCTCCGGAGAAAGAATATACGGGCGGCGAGAATGCCCTTACTACGCAGAGATGCGGTAGTCGAATCAACGTTGGGCATGATATTGGAAGCAACACGCAAAGTGGGTCACTTTCGAAAAGCTGCTTCAGAGGGGAAATGGGTTCGGTCTGATCTTCCAAATATCAATCCGATTTTACTGCGGGGACTCAATATTGGTATTTTGGGGGCGGGTGTAATTGGTCGACGTATGATGGAGGTTTTACACTTCTTAGGCGCAAATCTGTACGGGGCAGATCCCCGAGGGGTACCTGAGTATTGCAAGGAAGCCACACTGGACGAGATGATTGAAGGCTGTGCGGTGTTGAGCTTGCACTGTGACCACAACATCAACACCCATAATATTATCTCTAAAGATCGTTTATCAACAGCCAAAGGTTTAATATTAGTGAATACCGCACGAGGTAAGTTGATAGACTTCGATTATGCTGTAGGGGCTTTGGAAAGGGGTGAACTCGGGTATCTCGGTTTGGATGTTTTTGAAGAAGAACCTTTTGAAAAAATAAATTACGCGCATCCGATGCTTTGCTTTACACCCCACGCAGCGGGATATCACCCCAATCTTGCCATGGAGATGAGGGATAATTTGTTAAAATACCTTCGCCAGTACAACAAAGGGAAAAGGCTTCTTTTCGAGCTGTGAGTTTTTCTGCAACATACTTTACATAACTTGAAGATACTCAAATAAAATAATGAATAGTGACAATACTCCTACAATGACAATAAGAGGCGCATCCCTTCCACAAATCCTTCACCCCCTTCCTTCGTACAGAT
>JAYYRF010000123.1:0-2659 GCA_036127535.1 Myxococcota bacterium
GTTGCCGAAAATAGACGATTGTAATTGGGTATATGTTCCATGCAGAAAAGATCGACGTCAGATTTTGATTTTCTGATAGAATGATTCCTCGAGGCGATTGTGATTTTTGTATGCAAAGCAGGGGTTTAAGGTGGTTTTATATTTTCTGTTATCGATGCCGTGGGCCGAAGACGTACCCGAAGATAAGGAATCGTCTTCGGATGAGACGGAAACAACGCAACAAGACGGTTCGGAGCCAGATGAGAAAACCGAAGATCCGATCGAATCAAATCCAAAAGAGGAACAGCCGGTTGAGGTGAAGAAAACCGATATCAAAACGCCGGATCCGAAAATGGCGCTCGAGTCACAAAAAGAGAAACCACCCCTTTTTTCAACGGACTATGAAGACAGTGCACCCGTCAACGTCACGTTGATCAATGGGGACGTGCTGACAGGTCGCATGTCCAGCGATACACCCCAGGGCAAGGAGGCGCGATTTCTCTTCCTCGATGAAGAGGTCGCCATTTCCCTTCCGGAAGCAGCGATCCGGGATATCTCGTACCGCACATCGAAGTTTCGATACGAAGACAGTGGGGCGACGCGGTATTTTTATAGTCCCTCTGCCATGCCCCTTAAGCCAAAATCTGGATATATTTCACAAAAGGAATTGCTTTTCACGGCTGTTGCATACAGTCCGGTGGAAAATGTGAGTGTTTTGGCGGGAACCTCGCTTCCTTTCATGCTGTTTGGATTGACCAACGGAACGGTAACTACGACGCCTCTTGTGGCCGGGGTTCGCTCGTCCTTACCCGTTCGGGAAAAGGTGTATGTTGGTGCAGGCGCAGAGGGCTTTATGTTCGATGGCTCAAACTTGGTATTGCCCTTTGTGAACGCTACGTATGGAGATCCTTCTTCGCATGTGACGCTTGCGGGAGGCATGGTTGTCAACGATTTATCCTACATGAGCGCCGTACCGGTGTCCTTGTCCGGGTATCATCGTTTGACCGATCGCCTTGCCTTTGTGACGGAGAATTGGGCGATCTTTGCACCGGATGTAAACGTGATAGATAACTATGATAAACCTCTGTATGAGGGGCCTTGCTTTGATTACGAGATTTGTTACGAGCAAAGTTATGAGACCGATTGGGGTTTGATGACGACAGTTCTTTTTCAATCGATCGGTATACGATTTATCTCTCCTAGATTTACCACCGATGTAGGAATGGTGAATATTTTGGTCGATGGAAGTTACTTACCGATCCCTTGGCTAGACGTTGCCTGGCATTTCGGGCCATAGCTCGGGGAAAAGTGAAGCATATACTAGATAGAAACGATAGAATATAACGATTGTTGATTGAATACAAATCCTCAATTACACAGGATGAGACTCATGTTTACCACTTTTTATTTTTTGCTTTCAAACCCAGCATCGGCTTTTTGCGGAACCTACGTCGGATCGGCGGGCGCCGACTTATTCAGTCACACCAGTCAGGTCGCAATCGCCCGTCAAGGCGATCAAACAACCTTGACGCTCGTAAATGATTACGAAGGCTCATTGGATGATTTCGCTTTGGTTATACCCGTCCCATCCATCCTAACGGAAGACGATGTTGCGGTGGTGGAAGAGAGTGTTCTCTCTCGCGTCGAGGCCTATTCCAGCCCGCGTCTTGTCGAATATTCTTGCGAAGACTTTTATACTCCGTGGCGCCCTGACGAGGTATCAATCGGCTGTTTTGCCACAGCAGAATATTCCGTCGCCGACATGGGCGATGCCGAGATCGGAGAGTCCGCGGAGAGTTCTGTCACCATTGAGTCCAGCTTTTCGGTTGGCGAGTATAATTTAGCCGTTCTCTCCGCAGAAGAGGGAGGCGAGCTCAACGAGTGGCTTGACACCTACGGTTTCTCTTTGGGAGCGGATGCTTCCGCGGTACTTCAAGAGTATATCGACGCGGGAAGTTACTTTTTGATTTCCCGTGTGAAGCTGAATACCTCTCCCGAAGGGCAAACGTGGCTGCGTCCGCTCCAAATCTCTTACACCTCCGAAGTCTTTTCCTTGCCAATCAAATTGGGAACGTTGAATTCTCCTGGAGAACAAGACCTGATTGTTTACACGGTGACCGATGTCTATCAAGGGCACATCGGAATCCAGAATTATCCTGAGATATCCATCCAAGCGGATTGTATGCTCGAAAATACGGAAGATTTTGCTTCTTTTTATCGGGAGCGTTTGGACGATGCGTTCGCTGGGCAGGATGGTGGATGGCTTCGAGAGCATGGATGGGGTGCATATCATTGTGATCCATGCGTAGATGGTGATGCTATGTCCGACGATGATATACGCGCATTGGGATTTTCTGGGAGCGCCTTTGATGCATACGTTGGTCGTTTACACATGCGGTTTACCCCTGAAGCTGCCACAGAGGATGTTGTTTTCTATCACAGCAACATCGAAGATCAGACCCAGCAGCGCTATATCCGGTATGTAGAAGAATTAGAGTCCCGCTTTCTGATATGCGACCAAGAGTCATTGGACGCAAGTAAAAACTGCGATGCTCTCTATGAAGAGTGGGATGCAGAACGGAAAGAGGTCGCGAAGGGCTGTTTTTCTACGCACATGCGTTCTCCGATTGGTCTTCTTTTGGGCAGTATCTTTGTCTCGGTTTTCTTTATGCGGAACCGT
>JAYYRF010000124.1:0-3504 GCA_036127535.1 Myxococcota bacterium
GAGCAATGAAATGCAAAGCTGTTGTTCGCTTCGTAATTGTCGAGGGTGCCGACACCATACTCTTCGGGAGGTCTGACCTGGTGTATGGGATATAAACCGATATAGAGTTCTTCAAAGATCTCCTCTACTTCTTTGGCGATATCTGTATGTACCCGTATCTCTCCCCAAACGACCTCTTCTTTCTCATTCCAATGTAAGAATCGAATCGACTGAATCGTATCCAATGAGGTCGGACAACCTTCCATCCAACTGCTGCCCTTCATGGAAGATCGATTCGTATCAGACAATGCCTGCGTGAATGATTGGAATTTTGGAAAACACGCTTTGGGTGAACGACAATGACAGTCCTTGAACTTCTGAGAACAAGAAATTTTGTCGATCAAACCCACAGAAATAGAATTCTGTTGATGATACTCAGACTGCACCTCTTGTACGTTTTTTTTGGGGGGTATACGAATCACCTCTTCGGTGTCGGCATCATTCGTCAC
This sequence comes from Myxococcota bacterium, assembly GCA_036127535.1. Classification (GTDB taxonomy): domain Bacteria; phylum Myxococcota_A; class UBA796; order UBA796; family UBA796. The sequence continues at coordinate 489 of JAYYRF010000124.1, forward strand.
ATCATTGTTAGAAGGCATGAAGACATTCAAAGAAAGAATGAGTAAGGGGCAGAGAGAAAATCCCATCAATAACCCTATTATTTTTGTTCTTTTTGATTGCAATGCCATAAATTTCTTGCGGTCCCCATCACCCATTTCATATAACCGATGGAGGCAACTTACTCAAAACCAAAGATCAAAGGATTATTCCGGACATTCCAGTCCCAAACCGCTTCTCTTTTGATCTGCTGGACTCAATAGGCAGTATAAAAGTCCAGCTTGCTCTTTCTCCCCTTGGCGAGACAATGTTCGAATGGTGGCGATAAAACATGATCGATCAACATCTGAGCATCGCTGAAAAAATCTGAGGGCAAACGAATAATCTTTTTCAAAAAAAGCCGTTCCGCCTCTTCTCTTGTCTTTCCAAAACGTACGATTGGGGAGAAATGGGTCGCAATCGAGTTCTATACCTCTTTTTTCCTTGCGCGGAATGCAAAGACGCTGCTTCGCCTGCACGTAGTACTCTTCGGCTTCCGCACTCCATCCAGCCTCTTCCAACCAAGCGGCGTAATCAAGGATCAAGGCGAGACCGGGTTTGGACTTGCGAGCCAATAGTACTGCATAAGCTTGCATCTCCATCAAAACATCATCGGAATATGTACTAACAACCGGAGCCTTCATGACAAGTCGTTGCTGGGGCTGCGGAATCTCTTTCAAGGGTTGACTTCGCACCAAACGAAAGCCAATCGTCATATCCTTCCGGCCAATCGCTACTCGTCGTTTATCCAAGGCTCTGGGGGTCAACCAATCTCCACCGACCACGACTCCCTTCTCTATCTGTAAGGGCTCTTCGGTTCTCTCCCATATCCACTCCGATAAATTACCGCGAAAAGAGGCTCGACTTTTCGGAAATCGTATACGGCTTGTTTCCCAGAAAACACCTTTCCTTGCGTTTTCAGCAGCATCCTGCCACTCTTGATCCGTCGGAAGCCTCCACGAATCACATTCTGGTCTCCACAAGATATCGTTTTCATCAATGATATAGCATGGCTGTAAACCCAAATACCAATTCAAACGCTGACTGAACCGTACGGCATCTACCCAAGAGACGTTATGAACGGGAAGCTTGTCCCCTTTTCGGATGGAGGGATTGTTCTCCATAACCGTTTCATAGAGTTTCTGTTCCACTTCCCGATCCATAACAAGATGAGAGTACGGTTTATCCAATACCAAGATCTCCAACGACGCAAACAGCTCTCGAACCTGTGGAATCTTTGCGATTCTCTCTTTCCAAATGAGAATTTCCTCTTCTGCAAGAGGCTTTTGAAAGGGAATGGTTCTCCCCACTTCTTTCTCGAGATCGGTAGCCTCAGCTTGAAGGGCTTTGGTTCGATTGATACGCTTCTTCCATTGAAGCAATTGGAGAGATGTATAAGGCATAAACCAGTCAGAAGTGTCTAAACCATATCTTTCGGCCTCTTGCTTTAGATTATAGAACTGTTCGACGTCGACGGACTCGTCCTCAACCAAAGGCTCTAACGCTTTATACTTTTGCAGAGTGACCGTTCCTTCGTATTCGCGGGTATCTATACCCATTCTCTTTGCGCTATCCAATAGAGCGAGATGCCTCTCTTCTAAATAGGCTTGCTGCTCCAAAGCCGTTTTAAAGGTTTGAATATCCGGTGCCCAATAGGGAAACTGGGGTTGCTCTATCGGTTTACACTTTTCGCATGACGGATGTGGAAAGGGATTCGGCAAATCAGCGGACGCGACGAGCAAGGGTTGCAGTTGCTGATAATGCTCCCACTGCGTGTAGAGAAAGAGGAATACGCCACAAACGAGTGGAAAAGTATACATAAACACTTTCCGATTGCGAAGTACACGAATTGCTCGATCATCTTTTTGCAACGCCGTTGCCCTTTGCTTCATCTTTGGGACGGAATCGTCATCATAAGGCGGCTTTGGGCGGCGCAGAAGGGTTTGTACTGCTGGAGAAAGATCTTCCCAAAAGAGCTCGATCTCGGCATGAATGGCTAATTGTCTTTGTACCTCTTTACGATAGGCTTTGATGGGAGGCAAAGGTGGTTTGGGAATCTTGGGCGCCCAACCCAACTTCTCAACAGAGCGTTTTTTCTCCGTATAATAAGATTGAAGGAGAGCCTCTTGTTCGTCGAGTTGTAAACTCAAGGTCTCCAATGCCAAGTCATCAAGCTCTTTTACATCCACTTTCCAACGAATTGCCTGCGCTCTTTGATAAAGATCCGCCCAGCCCTTCTCCAATCGCTCGTACTGTTCGACTCGTTCTTCAAAAATATTGATCTTGTTGTTTTCATATGGTGGGTTCGGTAGCGGAATGTGCAAGCCCTTCTTTTTAATCTTTTGTTGCAAAGCCTCCAACTTGGACAGCAGGTCTTTTTGTCTCTGCAACTTTTTTTCCGCTTGAACCAACCGTTGTTCTGTAAGCTGTAAAGGAAAACTTTCTTCAATCCCGAATTTCCTCAAGGCGAGAATCAACTCCTCCCCCTTCTTCCACATTCGCTCCTGTATGCTTTTACTGATAAACTGTGCTCGCGTATGAAACCCGGAGCGGGTATAAGCCGCTATCAACTTTTGCACAAAGGAGAGTTCTTCGGCTTCCAACTTCACCAAGAGGGGTTCCAACTCCGATTCTGTGTGGTTGGCGGCAAGTTTTTGCAGCGTGATGATACGCTCGTGAGAATCCGTTTCTTAAAAAAGAGAATCGACAAGATTCTGTTTATGTTGGATTCTGTCTCTCCATTCTTGTACACTTTCCGGGGTCAGTTTTTCTTTTATGGGTAAGATATTCAGTCCACGTTCACGAAGGCGCTTCAGTTCTATCTCCAACTGCGCTTGTAACCAAATTTGAAATCGCTTCGTCGCTTTGGTTGCGGCTTCTTCTTCATCGAGTATGCTCCAAGAATCAGCGATGTGTTTCCAATCCATCCCCTTTGCCATTCTCTCTTGCAACGTCAAAATACCTTTCCAATTTTCAACCTGCGTCTGCGGAGCCGGTTGC
>JAYYRF010000125.1:0-3768 GCA_036127535.1 Myxococcota bacterium
CCGAAGATCGCATTGTTGTCCAATGGTGCTGAGGCCAACAAAGGTGCACCGGAAGTGGTTCAAGCACACCGTATACTAAGAGGTATCCCATCGTTAAATTTCATTGGAAATGTAGAAGGACTGGATATTCCGAAAGGAACGGCAGATGTGATCGTATGCGAAGGTTTCTTGGGTAATGTTGCCCTGAAGATGCTTGAAGGCGTTGGTGAAGTGGCCAGTACTTTGATTCGCGATGCCTCCGAGAAAAACTTAATATGGCGTATGGGGATCGGGATGCTCTATCAGGGGATCCAGCATCTTAAGGCGCTAACAGACTGGAAACAGTATGGAGGCGCACCAATCTTGGGTTTAAATCGCGTTGTCATTAAGGCGCATGGGCGCTCCAATGCACGAGCGATTCGCAATGCGATCAAATTGGCTCACAAGGCTATGGAAAAGAAGATGATCCATCGAATCAATTCTGGTCTACAATTGGCGACGGAGGTTTGGAAAAAAAATGAGTCCCGTTAAGGCAACGCAGTTTATACCCCTTGAGCTCGACAAACCGTATCGCATCACGCTGATCAGTGAAATTGAACAAACAACGGGTAGTTTTAAGTTTCGAGCAGCCTGGAACGTTGTTTGTTCCGTCGATGCGGATCACTTTCTCGCAGCTTCATCGGGGAACTTTGGTCAGGCCTTGGCTTGTGCGGCCGCCATGAAAAATAAGGGATGTACGATCGTTATGCCTGTTCGATCGGCCAAGGTTAAGATCGATGCCGTGCGTAGTTACGGTGCTGTGGTGGAACTTGTAGATACGCGGGTTCAGTCACGTGCTGATAAGGTTGCAGAGATTGCGAAGCGGAATCCAGACTACCACATTGCCAGTGCGTATGACTGTAATTTTGTTATTCAGGGCAACTCTTCTTTAGGGGTAGAGATCGCGCGTTCGGGTATTCCCTTTGATCGTGTGATTGTGCCGGTTGGAGGGGGTGGACTGAGTTCGGGTATTATTTCCGGTTTTTGTGAGGAAGGCTGTACAGTTCCAGTCTGGGGAGCGGAGCCTTTGATGGGAAACGATGCGGCACGTTCTCTCCGTGAAGGTGTTTTAATCCGAAACGAACAAGAACCACAAACGGTTGCAGATGGCGCCAGAACCGTCAGTTTGGGTGAAAAAAATTGGGAAATTTTAAAGACATCCATGAATGGTATTTACGAAGTGACAGAAGCCGCGATCTTTCGGAGCATGGCGACGTTAGCGAATCTCGGGATCGAGGTGGAGCCAACCGGTGCTCTTACCTTGGGCGCTTTGCTTGAAAACGAGCCCATTTCAGGTCACTATGGATGTATATTGAGCGGTGGTAATTTTGACCGCGATTCATATAGTGAACTGGTTTTACGCGGATCCCAAATGGAATAAGATTTATTCCGCTTTGATTGTTGGCATATACCCATAACAGTGGATATGATACTCCCTTAAAAAAAAAACACGAGGGTATTATGTCTGATTCTTTATTCGATATTACAGAAAATCATCTCAACACAGGACTACGCGGTTTTCCCGTAGGAACAGTCCGTACGTCGAGGGTCGATCCACAAGCGGGAGTAAGCTATGTTGGACGTCCAATCGGGGAGTTGGCGCAGTTGGATCCAGAAGCGGTAATTTACTTGCTTTTAAACAAGCGCTTGCCAAGCGATCAAGAGTTGGGCGACTTTAAAGCGGAATTGGCCACACGATCTGCTGTGAATCCACAAGTTCTTTCTGTGCTTCAGGCCTTACCAAAGGAAGGTCACCCGATGGAGTGGTTCATCACAGGACTCAGCCTTTTGGGTATGACGGGCAAAAGTGAAGGAAATAACTACAAAGAAGACGCTCTCAATGCGATGGCGAGAATCCCCACCGTTGTCGCGGCGATTTTCCGAATTCGAAATGGTTGGGGTGACCCCATCGAACCAAAGCCCGAGCTTGGATTGGTTGAGAACTTCGTTCACATGCTCGGTGTTCCCGGTGGTGATAACGATGCCCTTACACAACTCTTGCGAACCTTTTACATACTGCATATGGATCACGGAGGAGGTAATCTTTCTACGTTTAGCGGAAAAGCGGTCGCTAGCGGCCACGCAGATTTGTACGCCTCTTTAGCGGCTGCGATGTGCGGCTTGTATGGTCCTTTGCATGGACGAGCCAACCAAGACTGCTTGAACTTTGTTCGCTCCGTCGGAACGGCTGATCCGGAAGCGTTGGATGCAAAGTTGACAGAGATTCTGAGCTCAGGGGGCAAGGTGTACGGTTTTGGACATGCAGTGCTTCGCGTCGAAGATCCAAGAGCAACGGTTCAGTATGCACTGGGACAGAAAATTTGTCCCAATGATCCCCTCTTCCAAACGGCTTTGGCGATGAGAGACATTGCTGTAAAGGTTATCAAGCGCGAAAAGCCACGCGTTGCCAGTCCGTATCCAAACGTAGATGCGGTTTCCGGAACGCTTCTCAATGCGAGTGGATTGACTGATTCGGATTACTACACCGTCCTGTTTGGATTGGCTCGCTGCTCGGGTATTGCAGCACAGATTGTAGACGAAAGAACCGCAACCTTGTGGAATGCAAAGAAACAGCGTGCCACTCCCGTTGCGATCTATCGTTGTAAGTATATCTTTGACGCCGTCGAAAACAAAGACTAAGACGGCTTTCACGCAAACCGTCTCACGAGACGCGGATAGAATCTTACATCTTATGGAGAAAATATGAAATTACATGAATATCAGGCCAAAGATCTTCTTCGCGAAGTAGGCGCCAGTGTTCCTCCCGGCGTCGCTGCTCGAAGTGTAGAAGAAGCGGTTGCTGCTGCAGAGCAATTTGGCGGAAACTTTTGGGTCGTGAAGGCGATGGTCCACGCTGGTGGTCGCGGAAAAGGTCGCTTCAAAGAAGTGGCTTCAACAGAGATTTTAGAAAGAGTTGTTCGTGATGAAAAGGTGGGGAAAGGCGAAGGAGGCTCCGGTGGCGTGGCTCTGTGTAACACAATCGAAAAAGTGCGCAAAGCCGCCAGCGATATGCTTGGAAACACGCTGGTGACAAAACAAACCGGCATGGACGGTATTCAGGTAAAGACCATTTTCGTGACACCCGGAGCACAGATTCAAGATGAACTTTACGCCGCCGTGTTGCTGGATCGCCAGCGCTCACAACTGCTGCTGATGTGTTCGAACGAAGGCGGTATGGATATCGAGTTGGTTGCCGAAGAAAAACCATGGGCGATCAAAAAGGTATGGTTTGGCTCAGCCGGATTGCAAGAGAAAGATGCCGAAGCCATGGCGGATAAATTGGGTTTCTTCGTTCGCGGAGATGAATCTGCAGAAGATCACGCAGCCATCACCAAAATTCGGGCCGGACTGATCAAAATGTTTCAAGATCTATCGACCACCTATCTACAATACGACGGTTCACTGTTGGAAATCAATCCACTGATGATCGATGGAGATTTAAACGTTGTTGCACTGGACGCAAAGATGACCATTGATTCCAACGCAGAATTTCGTCACAAGGAACTCTTTACGCAAGAGGATGTTTCAACGAAAGACCCCTACGAAGCGGAAGCAGAAAAATTTGATCTCAATTTCATCAAGCTAGATGGAAACATCGGATGTATGGTCAATGGCGCCGGACTGGCGATGTCCACGATGGACATTATTAAATCTCATGGCGGGGAGCCAGCCAACTTCTTAGATGTGGGTGGCGGAGCAAAAACCCATCAAGTAAAGGCGGCTTTGGAAATCATCTCAAGGGATCCAAAT
>JAYYRF010000126.1:0-2861 GCA_036127535.1 Myxococcota bacterium
GTAGTTTCCACATCCCCAAACACCACCTTCACCACCATTGAGATAGGCTGCACCACCACCGGTATGGCCAGAGCAAGCACCGTATCCGTCGGAATCATCCCCATCTCCGTAAAATCCACCGCCGCCGGCACCGCCATAGCGCTGGCTGCTGCCACTCATCCCGTAGGCTCCTCCATATCCACCCGTGCCACCGGCACCGGGTATCTGGTGACCGGGAGCGGTTTGACCACTTTCAGATGTGGTGCCATGGGCATGCGTCGGATTTGTGCTGGTCGTGTTCCCAGCGCCACCACCACCACCGGCTACGATGAGCGGATCGTCGTTGAGAGAGACAAAGGTTCCTCCCCCGCCACCGGCGTTGGTAAGCGATGCTATAGTGGCCGCTCCCTCTCCTTGTTGTCCCACAAGAATGTGAAGTTCATCACCGGCATTAAGAGAGAAGGTTCCTGAAACATAGGCGCCGTGGCCACCGTCGCGAACATCCCAGCCGGAGGCATTGTATCCGTCATTATTTGCACCGCCTTGTGCACCGTAGGCCGCAATAAAATAAGACCCGTCACTGGGGACTGTCCAAACTTGTATGCCATTGCTGACGGTTACATTGCTATCAAGTGTTCCACCGGCATACTCGCTGTCGCACTGACTTTGTGATGGCCCAGAATAGCCCGTTTGGCCACAATTGGTAAAGGTGAGTTGCCCTTGCCAATCGCTCTGAACCGTTACGCTGGCCGATCCGCCTGTTCCCTCGTCGGTTCCATCGTTGGGGGTTGCGGTACAGATCCACTCCTCTCCGCTGACAATGTCCGATGCGGGCACAACACTGCTATTCGCCGTGCTGCTCGCACCGGTATAATCCGCTCCGTCTACCGACCAAGCAAAGGAGTACGAAAGTGAATCTCCGTCGAGATCGGTACCATCAACGGAAATACTACAGGTGATATCATCGACGAGCTCAATCGGTTCCGTGGGTAAGACAGAGACCGTTGGTGCCGTTGGAGGCGTATTCGCGCATATAATACTTGCCGTTGCCGGTGCGGACGTATCATTGCCATCGTCCGCGGTCACGCTCACCTCGATTTCATCTTCTTTCGAAAATAAGGAATAATGTAGGGTGTTATCGGAGCCGGTTTGAATAATCGTACCGTTCCCATACCACGAATAACTAAGCGCCAAAGAATCCCCGTCGGCGTCACTCGAGGCGACGGTCGCCACCAGATGATCATCGGTATAGAGCGGATCGGGAGAGAGAGTTATCGAATCTATCGACGGAGCCCGGTTGTCAATGGTGATACTCGATTGACCCGCAGTACCGGATAAAAGACCGTCTGACGGTGTAACGGTACAGGAAACTACATCTGTTGCGATAAACCCCGAAGATAAGGTATTACCGGTTTCCGTTAATGAGCTTCCGTTCACAGACCACGCATATTCATAGGTAATGCTATCTCCGTCATCATCACTGCTCCCGGAAGGAGCACACGTTAGAAGACTATCGATGTATGCCGGATTCGGCGTTAGGGTCACCGTTGGAGAAGAGGGCTCTCGATTTCCCAAGGTAAGAGAGATGCTGTCGGAAATCACATCACCGGAAGCATCCGTCACCGAGGCCGAGCACTCAATTTCATCGAGCCGACTGGCTATACTGCCATCTAACGTCAGACTACTGGCCGTACCCAAACTCGTACCGGCCGTCACATTCGTCCACGTATAGGCAACGTCCAATGCTTGGTTGTCCGCATCGGATGCGACAACATTACAGGTAAGCGTGCTGTCGTTGTAAGACGTGGTCGGAATTACCGCAATCGAGTCTATGACCGGTGGGGTATTGGAAATGGTCACAGAGGCGGTATCGCTAGCGCTCGCGCCATATGAATCCACAACAGTAGCCGTACAGACGATACTATCGGCTGGTTGAGCAAGGCTGGGTGTAAGCGAGAGAGAAGCCCCTGATCCGAGCGCAGTAGAACCATTGCTCCATGCATAGGTGGTACTGAGACTTTCCAAATCGGCATCGGAGTTCGATGCCGCGCACGTTAAGGTCGTCGTCGTATCGACCGAACTGGATGGACTAATCGAAACAGAACCAAGTATGGGAGCCGTATTCTCCACCATGACCGAAGCACTGGAGGTCGCCTGCTCACCTGACGGATCCGTAGCGGTGATCAGGCAAGAGAGAACGTCGGTGGGCTGAGTTGTGGTTGGAGACAAGGTGATAGATTGGGTACTACCAATGGTTGTGCTACCGTTCGCCCATGAGTAGGACAGTGTGATCGCTCCACCGTCAGGATCGACCGCTACTCCCGTACAACTGAGTGTACTACTGGTCGTTACACCTGTTCCGGGAGAGATAGAAGCATCCGTCGTAAATTCGGGAACCGTCTCATCCAAGAGGATACTGACGCGTTCGGTATCCGTATCGCCATAACTGTCCGTCGCGGTAACCGTACAAGAAATTTCATCTAAGCCCGTTGCCATACTCGGAGTGATGGTAATGCTCGCACCACTTCCAATCACACTTCCTTGCGTCTCGTTGCTCCAAGAGTAACTGACGGAAGGAATATCTCCTTCTGGATCCGACTCGGCCGATACACAGCCAATGGTATCACCCATCGCCAAACTCGTCTGGCTGAGCGACAGAGAATCGATAGTAGGAGGTTGGTTCGCTACGGTGGACGTGACCGTGTCGGTGACGGAGCCACCGGATGGATCCGTCGCCGTAAAAGAACATGCGATTACATCCGTAGGTGCCGCGTTTGATGTAGACAATTCTAAGTAGAGATCGGTAGACAACATTGTACCGCGACTTTGATTCTCCCAAATATAGCTATCTGTGGTCGTTTCCAAGTCGGCGTCGGTTACCA
>JAYYRF010000127.1:0-3409 GCA_036127535.1 Myxococcota bacterium
AGCCAATTTTTTTGCCTGCTCGAGATAGACGTAGGCATCGACCATTGGATGCTGATAGAACTCCGTCTGTAGAACAGAAAGATGCGTTGCACAGCAAAGAATGATAACGAAAAGGAAGATCGGTATATCCATCCACTCAAATTTCAACAGCGTCTTCATCTATGGCACTTCCACGAATCAGGGTACACAAGAATTGTATCAAGCCCATACAACAAGGCCACCCTTGGCTGTACAAAGGCTCTCTTCTCTCTTCCGTTTCAGTCGGTTCACCGATGTTACTGGTAGACGAAAAGAACAAGGTTCTCGCCTTTGCACTCGCGGATCGCGGTGACATTGAGGCACGAATTTTATCCAAAACGCCTGATAAAATCCCGGATCTCCTTCGAAAGAGAATACTGGTCGCCCAATCTTTGCGGAATAAGGTTGTGCCTCCCAATACAACCGCGTATCGTTTAATAAACGGCGCCGGAGATGGATTACCGGGTATTGTGGTCGACATGTACAACGACTTGGCGGTTGTAAAAATTTATAGCGCAAGCTGGGAGCCGCATTTGGATGCGATTGTCGACGTGCTGGACACCCTTCCAAATGTGAACGATGTGTATCGAAGATTTGGCGTTCGGAATGTGGACGGAAAGAAAGGGGGTATGCTACTGTGTGGTCGCCCCATCAAGGATTTGATGATCATACAAGAGCATGGCTTACGCTTTTTGGTGCGTCCAAAAATCGGACAAAAAACAGGCCTATTCCTCGATCAAAGAGAACACCGAGCGTTCATTGGCTCCAAAGCAAAGGACGAGCAAGTCGTAAATCTTTTTTCGTATACCGGTGGCTTCAGCGTATACGCCGCCGTTGGGGGTGCAAAACGCGTGTACTCCGTCGATATTTCCCAAAACGCATTGGACGACGCAAAGGAGAACTTCCGACTGAACGGACTCTCGCCGGATCAACACGCTTTTATCGCCACCGATGTTTTTCAATGGAAAGCAGATTTACACGCTGGTATCGTTATATGCGATCCACCCTCGTTAAGTCACAAGAAGAAAAGTGATACCGCCGCTATGCAGAGCTATACACGACTCGCGGGTCACAGCGCTTCTATGGTACCCCGCGGCGGTCTCTTGGCACTTGCATCTTGCAGTGCGCGCTTGAATCAAAAACAATGGGAGAGTGCAAGCGTGCAGGGCATACGGAAGCACGGGCGTTGGTCTTGGCTTTGGAGGGCAAATGAACCACCTGACCATCCCGTATCGGTCCACCATCCGGAGGGACGCTATTTAAAATTCTCCTTGCTTTTCCGCCAAAGATAATCTAAGAAGAGACAAAGTCATTTATTTTAAGGGACGGCTGTTAGGCACAAATGAGCTACCCAATTCAATATGGAAATTATACACTTCTGGAGGCCATTGGCAAAGGAGGAATGTCAGCGATAGATCTCGCCCAGCATTCCGTCACGGACGCGCAATACATCCGCTTTTTAGTCATCAAAAGAATACAAGCGAAGTTTGCTGAAAACGAATCCTTTGTTCGGATGTTTCAAGACGAAGCGAGAATCAACGCGGAACTTCAACACGCCAATATTGCGCAAGTATACGATTTCGGACAAGTTCGAGACGAATACTATATCGCTATGGAATACATTCCTGGACTCGATCTCAGAGAAGTACAACGCGCGCTGGTTCGGGAGGGTAAAGCCATTCCCATTCGCATCACGCTGAAAATCCTATGTGATGTGTTAGACGCACTTGAATATGCGCACAATCGAGTCGATACATATGGTCGCTCAATGCGTATTGTACACAGAGATGTGAATCCACGAACTGTGATGCTCTCCATCCGCGGCGAAATCAAACTGATCGATTTTGGCGTAGCGAAGGCGGATACCAAAATCGAACAAACCGTCAATAAGACCTTGAAAGGTAAATTCGCCTACATGTCTCCCGAACAGTTTGAAGGACAGGGTATAGATGGGCGATCCGATCTGTTTGCGGTTGCCCTCATGATGCACGAAATGGTGGAAAACCGACGTCCCTTTGCCAAGTTGAGCGAAGTTCAAATCATGCATCGCATACTTTCCGGAAATATTCCGGCACTCACGGGTCCTTTCGATCATCCCGAGCCGGAACGCATTCGAGCCATTCATCAAAGGGCACTCAAGCAAGATCCAAATGAACGGTATGATTCCGCAGGAAGTATGAAGCAAGCTCTTATTGAGGCAGCGATTCCCATCGGAGGAGTTGCAACACCACAAGAACTTGCAACCTTCTTACGAGACTCTGTACCCGGAAGAGTACAAACGATTGAAGACCGACTTTCACAGTATCGCAAAGAGGTTACACAGCCTTCAATTTCCCGGGTGTTAGACCCCGAGACCAGCGAATCCTTTCCGGACGAAACCTTCTCCTTCGGAGAGGAAACGAAGGCCGTAGAGAAAAAGGTGGGTGCCAGCAACGCGCCAAAGGTCGTCGCAGGCTTCATTGCAACCCTTCTCATATCGTTTGCCGTTTACTCACTTTGGCTTCAAGGGGTACCCTCCGGCAACAATATCCCGGCATCTCAAAACACCATGACAAAGACGGTAGCGGATACGCAATCACAAAACAAGACGGTAACCACAACCAAAACCGAAACCCAAACCCTTCAAACATCGACCAAGACAGAAACCAAGACCAAGACGCTCACCAAAACGCGCACCAAAACACCGACCAAAACGCGTACCAAAACGCGTACCAAAACGCGTACCCAAAAGGACGCTAGCGCAGCGGCAACAGAGCCCCCAACCGAAAGCAAGAGCAATGAGCAGCAAACGCCCCCCCCCAACCAAACAGAGACGGAAAACGAAACCAAGAACAAAGAAAAAAAACAAAAAATTGAGTCCAAAATGTTTTTTAAGTTACCCGCTGACACCGCGTCACTCAAACTTTATATCGATGGGAAGCCACAACCTCTCTTGCGGGGTAGAATGATAAAAATACCCATTGGGAAACATACCTTCAAGCTAGAAAACACCACAACAGGACGGGTTGATACATGGCCGGTCAATATTAAAATCGGAACAAACGTCGTCAATTTAAACCGATAAAATTGGGTAACGAATATAGCAAAGTTGTGTTATGAAATACTTGGGTTCGTATGCGATTCCATCCTAATATTTTCGAGTGAAGTATGATTTCATATGTTCTGGGAATAACCTTTGCCTTGGCAGAGCCGTATGTAGCAGTATTACAAAGCGACTCGTATATTGAATACAAGACCCCAACCTCGTCCTTTCTAAAAAAACTACAGTACAAAGTTAAGGCATTTGATTTACACGGAGATCGCGAAATCGCCCTTAGAAGGATAAATGAGCTAAAAAAGCGCAAACCCAAGGTGATTTTTGCCGTTGGCGCCAAGGCCGCATGGATCACAC
>JAYYRF010000128.1:0-4466 GCA_036127535.1 Myxococcota bacterium
GCGCTTTGAGGATTCCGATTTCGCGGGTTCGTTCAAAGACAGACATAAGCATGGTATTGAGGATTCCAAAGCCAGCAATGAAAAACACCAAACCCAAGAAGATGCCGGTGGCGACATCGCGCATGCCCATCATTTCGGCGATGGTGGGATCGGTTTCCCACCAGGTGCGAACACCGATGTTGGCCTCGGACTTTTGTACGGTTTCTTTTGGAAGCTCCAGTGCAAGCATTTGGGCCGGACTGTAGGGGCGTTCTTTGTTGTCGAATCGGATGGTTGCAACACCCTGGGCATCTTTTTTTGTGACCACGCCTTGGCCGTACTGCGGATCGTATACGGTGGTATCGACCTTGAAATTTTCGACTTTGGGGTATTCGTATACCTTGAGATCGGTTTTTTGCAGAAGGTTTAGGATGGTCTTGGAAAGTTCGCTTAGGTGGATTTGCTCTTTGTTTTCGCTCATGACGATAATTTCATGCGCCTGATCGGGCATGCTGAGCATGGTTTGCATATCGTTGAGGTGCATGATTGCACCGCGATCTAGGAGGATGGAACCGCTTTTGTAGACCCCGGTAATCATTAGGAGATCATAGGCCATGGAACCATCGGCACCTTGTGTGAACACAAAGAGCTCGTCGCCGCTTTTGAGCTTGAGCTCTTCTTGCAGCTCGAATCCAATCACAACCTCTTTGCTCGGTTCATCGCTAATGTATTTTCCTTCGATGAGCTGCTCGTGGATGCTGGTGAGCTGTTTCTCAGAGCTTGGTATCACACCCGAAAACAGTGCGCCGGTGGAACGCTCGCTGGAGCCGGCCAGGGCGGTGGCCTGCAAGCGTGCGCTTACCGCATTGGTCTCGGGAAGATCTTGGATTTTTTGAAGCACGGATCCTACGGTTGGAATGGCGTCTTGCAGCGCTTTGGTCTTGCTGTAAGAAGGATTTTGAACTTGCAGATGACCCAGCTTTTGATCGATGAGGATCTCTTCGAATTTTTTATAAAACCCGGAGTTTAGGGTGATGAGAAACATACACAAAGAGATGGCGACCGCCATGGCCAAAGCGGTAATGATGGAGCGGCGTTTGTTTCTCCACAGGTTTCGCCAAGCGACGCTAACAAAGAATTGCATGGTTATTTCCGAAGGGCCTGTAGACTAAAATCTTTGGTGGAAACCGGTGTGGAAAAATCGATTTGTTGATAGGTGAATCGCGTGAATTCTCCGGATTGATCTTCGGGAATGATGGTCATAACGGCGGGCATTGTCTTGCCGTCAAATTCTTTGATCTCTTCAAATTTCATCGTACGAACGAGGGTTCCGTCCTCGTCGTAGTAACGAAAGTCAACGGGTAGTTTTTCGGTATTGATCCGAGCAAGGACTTTGCCCCATACAACGGGTGCATCCGGTTTGGGAATGAGTTCTATTTCGTAGAGTTTGTCTGGACTTGTATCGGGTTTTTGTGTGAGCTTGGCGGTAAAGTCTTCAGACATGCGCGAGTCTCGAACCAGGTCATCGTTGGAGAGGTGAGAGCCCATCCAGCTTCCGCCCATCATGGCGCTGGGAAGTTTCATTGTTCTGTCTACTTTTGGAAGGTAATTCCACAGATTTTTATCGACCTTGAGTGTTGCAACACCGGCATCCTTTGCGGGCTCCAGAATTTTGATCAGAGACTTTTCGGTACCGAGGGTTTTGATATTCATCTTCATTTTGCGCTCGTAGCGTTCCGTTTTGATGTGTATCTCGGCTGTGGTAATGGAATGCTCTTGGCGACCGATATTATCGGCTTCGATGAGCAATTCGTTGATGAGTGCGGTGTCATCAGCAAAGGAATGGGTGCTGAGTGCAATGAGAAAGAAGGACATGAGACTCTCCGGTCGGGTCTTGTTTTTTAGTATAACGGTTGAGTACAAAAAGATAAAAGTCGTCGTTGAGATTTCTATCTTTTTGACGAGTTTAGAATATTGAAAAGATCTCGAGGTACTTTTCAATACGGAAACAAAAAAAGACGTGCTTTGATTGCATATACATGGATTTTTTGAAAAAAATCGCGGTAGGGGTTGTACGCCAAATCGACAACGGATAGAATACGCTATGACATTTACTGTCAGTATCTTTTTTGGAGTCCATCATGCCCTTAACCCTCCCCGAATTGTCCAAGCATCTGTGGGCCGCGGCCGACATGATGCGCGGCGCCATTGACTCGAGCGAGTACAAACATTACATCTTTGGCCTGCTCTTCTACCGCCGTCTGTGCGATGTTTGGTGCGAAGAGTACGAGCAGAACAACGGTCATCATACCCGTTTCACCATTCCCTTTGGATGTCTTTGGGGGGAAGAGCCTCGTTCCTTTACGCAGCAAAATTGGCCCGTAGATGCGGCTGGTTTACCGTTGCCTCGCCATGTTCGAGAGAAAGGCGACGGTGTGGGACGGGAGATTCGTCGTGCCCTTTTGAAGATTGAAGAGGCCAACGAAGCCCTTCAGGGAATCTTTCAAGACGTGGACTTTTCCGATCCGGAACGTTTTTCCGATCGACTTCTAAACCAACTTCTCGACCACTTTGAGCATTATTCTCTTCGAAAAGCCGATGTGGCTCCCTCCATGCTTGGAGATGCTTACGAGTATCTCATCAAAATGTTTGCGGATGACGGTGGTTCGCGCGGAGGGGAGTTTTACACGCCGAGTGCCGTCGTTCGTCTGATGGTGGAGATTCTAGACCCCAAGCCCGGTATGGACGTGTATGATCCGACTTGTGGTTCTGGCGGGATGCTCTTGGAAACGATGAACCACATGCGGCGGCAAAACCACTCTCCCAATTCGATATCGTTGTACGGACAGGAAAAAAATCGCAACACCTGGACGATTTGCCGCATCGCCCTTTTTCTCAACGATCTCGAAAAGACGGATATTCGCCGTGGAGACACCATTTTAGAACCCCGATTCCTCAATGAAGATGGTGGACTGCGTACCTTTGACATCGTCATCGCCAATCCACCGTTTTCCCTCAAAAAATGGGGGCACGCCGTTTGGAAGAAAAAAGGAGGGGAGCCTTTTGGCAGGGCGAAATACGGCGTACCACCCAAAGGATACGGCGATTTTGCCTTTGTTCAGCATATGATCGCCAGTCTCAAAGAAAAAGGACGTATGGGGGTGGTGCTCCCAAATGGAGTTTTGTTTCGCGGAGGAGCCGAGCGTACCATTCGCAAAGGGTTACTCGAAGAGGATATCATCGAAGCCATTGTTACGCTGGGTAACAATCTGTTTTACGGAGCGAGTATCCCGGCAACGATTTTATTTCTCAATAAGAACAAGCCCAAAAAGAAGAAAAAGAGGGTTTTGATCATCAATGCGGAACTCGAATTGTTTACCGGGGTCGCCCAAAGCCATCTCTCCGAGCAAAACGTGCAGCGCATTGTTTCCGCGGTTCAAGCGTATAAGGACGTCCCTTATTTTGCTCGGGTGGTGCACCACGCCGAAATCGAAGAAAACGACTACAACCTCAACACCGTTCGCTACGTACGTCACACGCCGCCCCCACCGCCCGTCAATATACCCAAAGTCTATGGTCAAATTCGAAAACTTCAAACAGAATTGCGCGGCTATGAAACAGAATTGGGCATCGTGATGAAGGAGCTCGGCTATGATGCGCTGTAGCAAATCCGGTGTCGAAAAGATCCCAAAGGACTGGTGTGCCGTGCAACTGCAAGACATCGCGACGATCGTTCCGGGGGGGCGGTTGAACCTGACCAAAAACGAACATTACCAAAAAGAAGGGTTTGTTGCGTTTAGTGCCGCCGGACCGGATGGGTTTGTTGCGCTACAGGAGTTTTCGGGCGAAGCGGTGGTTCTCTCTTCGATCGGTGCCCGTTGCGGCAAGGCATTCTTTGCCGACGGGGCATGGACGACGCTCGCGAATACCTATGTCATTCAGGCGGACGAGCAGCGCTACAGCAATCGCTTTTTATGGTATCTCGTCAATGATGAGGATTATTGGCATCGCTCGGGGACCGCGCAGCCCTTCATCTCTCCCCACGACATTCGGCACGCTTGGGTTCCATCGCCGTCCTTGCAAGAGCAACACAAAATTTTAGACGTTTTGGACGGGGTTTCACAAACCGTTGCGAATTATCAAAAGCAAGCGGAATGGCTGCGGCGCACGAAGAAAGGATTTTTGGAGACCCTCCGCGCGGGCGCTTTTTTTTCAAAAAAGCCGGACAGGGAGCGTCTCAAGGGTCTGACCAAGGTGACGATGGGGGAAACACTCATTTCACACCAGCTGACCGGAACAGGGATTCCGGTTTTTTCCGCGGACACCAAAGAGAAGCCATGGGGGTATACCGACAATACCAAACGCCGATACCCCAAAGGAACCATTGTGGTTAGCGCACGGGGCTCTATTGGCTTTCCGCGTTTGCCGAAATTTGAAACCTATACGTCTACGCAGACTACCCTTATCGTTTATCCCTGCGAGCGGGT
>JAYYRF010000129.1:0-3542 GCA_036127535.1 Myxococcota bacterium
CATAAATTCTGAGCCTCGAACTGAGAGGAGCAAATCAGAGTCTTGTCCCTCCTGGGCGATCGTGAACCCCTGAATCGTCAATGTTTCTTTCAGCAAAGGAACGGCCTCTGCGGAAGATGGGTCTGAACGTATGTGAATGAGTATCTGTCGAAGGGTACTGGACTCTTCGTGTCGAATTTGGATAGAAGATGCAAAGAAGTCCCACGATTCACCGCGCGGATCGAGAATGACGCGTCGCTGATTGAGAAGTTCCATCTCGTCCAAAAGAGGAATGGCTTTGTGATACGCGGCAGCCCGAATAATTTTCGATGTTGTGCCTCTCGCTTCTTCGATGTATTTGCGGGACAAGTCATCGAGCTTTTTCATTTTCTCATCGATACTGCGAAGCATGGGCTCTCGCTTTAGCACGGCCAAAGCATAATGCATGTCTCCTTGTTGATGACGATCTACGATTTCAACACCCTGTAATTCGATGGTGACCGACGTGAAGGTATCGGATCGAAGAGATTGACGCGAGGCTGTGTTAACGCCGCTTTCAGACGCCGCTTGTCGGGTTTCGCTGCGAGACTCTTGAATTTGCTGTATCTGTACTTGGAATTGCTTCCCAATCTCCGCGCGGGCTGCATCTTCGGCTTGCGTGATGGAATCCGTGCTTCTTCCCACACCCCGAATATAATCTTTTTCTAGGTAATTACCGCACGGTCGACTCTCCCAACAAGGAAGCTTCGGGTTTTTAGAAGCGCAGGAGATAAGAAAAAGAGAGGTTATCAGTACTTTCCACATGTTTCGTTTCCAACTATACGGGGTTTATATGATAGGCAAAATGTATCACGATCCCCCTCTCCTTTCCATATTTTTGACCGTTGACCGACAATCATGTTGTATTGAGACATAAAAACCGCCTCCGGCTCGTTTTATTCCAAACAGGAAATTACCGTTGCGGTGCGTCAATCCTTCGCATGCAAAACCGCGGATTGATTCTGATAAAATGCGCGTATCAAGATGGGGGTGAGTATCAAATCTGCAACAATGGCAAACGAAACCGATAGAATCATCAGCAGCCCGAAACGACGGAGACTTGCCAAATCGGAGAGCAAGTAAATCCCCAGACACCCTATCAGGAGAAAGGAGGTAATCAAAATGGCTTTACCGGCATGCTGCATCGAATCTTCAAGTGCTTTTTCCACTACACCATGTTCGTGATAGCCCCGTGCAAAATGATACAAAACGTGAATCGTATCATCAACGCAGATACCCAATAGGATGGATGCAAACAGCACGGTTGTCAGATCAAAGTGGATATCCAGTAGGAACATCGCCCCCATCGTATAGAGAATGGGCAATAAATTGGGAACCATCGATATCAAACCGAGTTTGAGACTTCTAAAAACCAACATCATCAAAATCGTTATCACAACCAATGCAACGGCAAAACTACGCAACAAATCCGATACGAGAGCACCAAAGGTAGAAAGCAAATTAAAAATCGTTCCCACGGCTGTGATCTGGATACGGTCTTCTTTGGCCATCCCGTCGGTCAGAAAGTCCCGTAACTCTAAATAACTTTGAGCGGGTTGCCACGGAACCCGAAAGACAATGCGAGCCTCTTGTTGTTTTTTGTCGAGGAATCCATTCGCCCATAGCGGGTTCTGTAGTGCGAGACGCATTTGTAGTGCGCTTAATGCCGCTCGATCTTGCATCACTTCATCAAAGGTCCTTGGGGAACCACTCATGCGGTGTGCCAAACGCAATGGATCCAAAATACCGATGGATGTTTCCACGCCGAATTGACCATTGCTGTGTTCAAAATCTAAGATCCGCTGCTCCCATTCGTACATGGTCTGCAAATTGGACGTTCGCAACAGGCTTTTACCATCTTGTGAACGGATATACAGCGTAAATTCAGAGGAGCCACCCAAATGATCATCCAGCGTACGCATGCCCTGCACAGCTTTGTTGTCAGAAGGCATCCAACTCATGGGATCGTGATCAACCTTCAGTTGGGAAACCCCGTACGCCGAAAATAACACCGCAGCCATCGCTAAAAAAATCAAAAAGGATGCGCGTCCTCCTTTCGAAATCCACAGACACCAACGCAAAAATCGGTTCAGCAGAAGACTCAACGAGGAGGATTCTGCTTTTTGCGCCTTGGGTAGACGCAAGAGACTGATCATGCACGGGATAATCAGTATGCTGAGTAAAAATGCAATCACGGCGCCCGTAGCGCCAAACGTCCCCAGTTCGACAATAGCGGGTAAGGATGCAAAACGAAAGGACAACAATCCGATGGCCGTCGTCAGCGTTGTGAACAGAATCGGTAGCCAAGAATGCTTCAAAGCCTCTAAAATCGCCTCTTTTTTGGATTTTCCGGCGTCCAACGCATCTTTGACCAACGCCTGAATATGAATCGAATCTCCCACACAAACCGAGATGAGAAAGCCGGGTAAAATAGAGGTCATATAGCTCAACTTTAAACCGTACAGAGCGATCAGTGAAAATGTCCACATCACGCCCAGAGCCATGACCAAAAAGGGCCCCACAATCATACTCCATTTTCGAAAGTAAATGCCCAAAAACAAGAGCATCAATAAAAAGGCCATTCCAGACAACCGTTGTGACTCCATCTGCATCATCCGATCCAACTCCGAAGTAAAGGCAGGACCGCCAGCAATCTGAATGAAAAATTCTTCGGTGCTCAATTGATTTTGCAAAGCCTCCAACTTCGCATACAATGCGCCCGTCTCTATCGTATCCATCATCGGAGGCTGACACCAAATCACAGTCCAAGCCGCATCAGAGGAGAGAAGTTTACCATCCAAGTGGGTGACTCCTTTCAAGAGATCTGCCATTGGAAGTTCCTGGGTCGGAATATCTTCCCAAGGTACCCGTTTCCTTTTTCCTTTCTCTTCCACGATCAAAGAAGCCTGTAATACGGAGGCCGTCTCACATTGAAAGTCCTCTCCTTGCAAACGAGAATCTACGTCTTTCAAAGAACGAAAAAAAGACGCTGAAAAAACATCTCCTTTTATGAGGAGAGCAAAGAAATCATCCCGTCCAAAACGCTCTTGAAGCGCTTTTAAATCAGAGAAGCTCGGATCATCGGGTACAGCAAAACGCTCTGCAGAATTGTCCATTTCCACCCCCATCTTCGCGAGGGGAATGGATAAGAAGATCGTTATAAGAATCAGGAAGCCCAAAACCCAATAACGAAACCTCAATAAACTCTCTGCGTATTTCACAACCCGCTTACCTTGCTCGAGACCGATCTAGCCCGAACAATTACTTAAGGATTGTAGAGGTCATCAAGCCTATAGACTGTTAATCCATCGAGCAGCAAAGCAGCAACAAAAAATCTACATCCACATTCGCTCCCAAATGCCGCAGTCCGGAGACAAAGGACTCGACTGAGAATATTGAGCATCCATATCTTCTCAGAGACCACGGGGTTTTGCGCAAAAAGCACCGTCTCCGCGCGACGTTAGAGCTTGTGCCCACAAAGAGTCGCTCTCGGCTCGACATGGGCTAAAAATACTTTAAACCTC
>JAYYRF010000130.1:0-4228 GCA_036127535.1 Myxococcota bacterium
GAGAAAGAAAGACTCTCCGGTCTTCAACGCAGGAGACGCGTTGCTCCTATTGGATCAAGGGGGTGGTTCGTTAGAGGTCTCGTATTTTCTTCCCGGAGAAAAAAAACGGTGGAACGTGCACTCCTTTGATGATTTGGGCAGTGTTGCCTTGCGTGATCGATTCTTCTCGTTGGGGTCTGTCAAAAAGAAGAAACTCCATAATGACATCGAGCGCAAACAGGAGCGTTTGATTCAATACATCTCGAAGCGGTTGGAACTCTGGGACGGGTATCCTGTTTTGCATGGACGAAAAGTTCATGTGTATGCCATGGGGTCTTTGGCCAGTTTGATGCTTCGGGGAAACAGCTACGACATACACAATCGACAAATCACCAAAAAATTCATGCTTGGAAAAATAAAGTACAACAAACGTATGTTGCGTAAGCACTACCATTCCGTCTCTGAACTGTACAAGGTGATGCAAGATGAACAGATGGGCAGGTCCAATCAGATGAAAAGTGTTTCGCAGCGTTTGCTTCTAACGTCTGGTCTACCCGCTTATGTTGGGGTGCTGAAGCGCTTTCAGGCCGATGCTATGCAAATGTGCGGTTACGGACTTCGATACGGTGTTTTTATTCGTTTGTATGAACAAGATGCTCAAGACCTTGGTATGCCACCTATTCACAACCACAGCGGGTAGCCGAAATTTACAGGGTGCTACACCAAGTTAGGGTGGGACGGTCGTCTGCTCTCTCTAAAACGGTACTCCATTCGGATTGATTTTGATGCTTTGTTGCGAAGGGAGGAGTGGCATCAAAATGAAATCGCGTTGCGGAGAAGAAACCATCCTTTGAAAGTTTGGTATCAAATTCAAAAATTCCTCTCATCTCTACGGGTTGGATTAGCGCTTTCTCTCGGTTTTTAAAGTCAATTTTTACGGTGCGCGTGCTGCTGCTTTGGGAATGGATGGTTCCGGACATCTTACTGTGCAATGGCGTGTGATCCATATATGGGTTGCACGGATGAGTTCGTATTTGACCTTGAAGGTTGTCGTCCTCTTGTTCTATTTCGAGTACATAAACAAAAAAAGAATTTTCTGCACGGACCGGGGGGCTGATCCAAATGCCGCCTAGGGGAGGTACGCGACTATTTGAATAGCTCCATACGGCACCGAAAAGAACGATGAAAACAGAGGAGAGTAGAAGTAACCATTTCACAAAGGATCGATTGTCGGATGGCGCAGGTATGGGAGATGAGGGGGTATCCGAGTCGCTGGCGAATGATGGGTGATCGGTTTTTTGCGGAGGCTTCGCGGCGGAGGACGGCGGAGAGTAGCGCTGGATAAATTGATCGATTTGATCTGCACCGGCCTGAAGACGGGTGCTCCATTCGTGGAGAGGCTCTTGTGGAAATCGAGACAAAAGACGCACCAAGCGTGTTCCTCTCTCTTGGAGCATGGCTTTGTCAGGGTGATGTTCTAAAAAGGTTTCGAGTTGCGTTTGGAGTTCTCGCCGGCGATTCTCAAGACTGCGGCGCGAGTTCTTACTGACAAATTGTTGCAGTTGTTTATGAACCTCTTCTTCGGAGGGGGAATGGGGTTCTCCCTTTTCGGGCGCATCTACCGGAAGGGGCATGGGGACGAGAGAGTCTTTTTCTGTGGTTTTTGCCTCTCTTTGATGAATTCTTTCAAGAACGCGTTGATACTCCTCCTCCATCAGAAGGCCTATGTCGCGCCATTCCTGTGCGATTTGTACGTATCGTTTTGGGTCGTTCATTTACACATTTGTATCCTTTGTGATCTTACCGCTTTTCTATTGGATTTTCCAATTATCGGGGAGTCGAATGGTTTCGTACCGATGAACGATGCGAATTTGATTGGGTTCCCCCGATGAGAGCGACCGCTCCGGCGTTCTATGGAACGTGAAGACTCAATACGAGGGTCGAACGGTTACCGAGTATGTCAAGTGTGCGGATGGCAACATGGTATTGGCCGGGCGAGCGTTTTTGAATGGTGCTGTGGAGAGGAATGGCACGTTTAAATCTCGTTCGGATACCGTGTTCTTCGGATCGAAATCGGTTTGGTCGTTGCGGGTCGTAGTGAAAATCCAGGTACCAAGAATCGATCCAATCACTCCAATGTTGTGTGTAGACGATATCCTTGTTGAACAACTGCTGTTTTTGTATGGATAAACCGGTATTTCCATAGGGTGTATCGCTCGTAAAGAGATGATAGCCCGTAAAGAGAATCCGTGTGCCAAGCGGTGTCGTTTCTGCCTTTGCGGTGATTTGTCCGAAAGGTGCGAAGAGGCAATTCGCATGGGAGGCTTCGCGACGTGACAGGGTGGGGGGGATGATACGCAAGGATAGATCGATCTGGTGCGTATTGCAGTATTCTCGCAGTCGGATTCCGTCGCGGAGTTGAAACGCAAAACTGAGAATGTCGATTTTGTGTGGTTTCCCGCTCAAAAGACTCCAAAGTTTCTCTTCCGACAGCGTCTCTTCTGTGTGGATATAAACCAATCGATCCTCTTTCTTACCGTGGAATCGGTGTTGATGGGGGAGAGGAGATCCCCCGTAGGTCTTTAGAATGGTTTGGTGCAGATCGGAATGATTCTTCGCGTGATGCTGTCGTATAAGCGTACTCATGTCATACAGCGTGAAAGATGATGTTGGAAGGTTTAGAAGTCGCTTCTTGGTCATCTCCACAGCCCAGCAACCGGCATCGGCCACGATCCACTTGCGATTCATTTTTTCTGCGACGACGGCCGTTGTACCCGAACCACAAAAGAAATCCGCTACGATATCCCCTTCTTGGGTTGCGGCTCCGATAATGCGCTCGAGAAGCATCTCGGGTTTTTGGGTGGGGTAACCGGTTGATTCTCTGGAAATGGGAGAACTAGCTTTCTGCGCTTTGATATCAGACCAGGTATCGGTGATCCGCTTGCCTTGATCCGCATAGGTGATGTACGCCTTTCCTTTTTTGACTTGCTTGCGATACCGGCGGCCTTGCGCATCGATGTGATGGTAATGGGTTTGCAGGGTAGACGCGCTGTACGGTGTCCGCATATGCAGCCCATCTACATTAAAGGGATGTTTACCGGTCTTGGAGTACCATAAAATGGTATCGTGTTTGCGGGGAAAGTAGCGCGTTGGATTTCCACCGGCTCCATAGCTATAGATCAGTTCGTTTAAATGCATATCAGCGCCGAAGATCTCATCGAGGATCAGTCGAATATGGGAACTGGTTCGCCAGTCTGTGTGTACCATGATGCTTCCATCGGGTGCTAAGACATTCTTGATTGCATACAGGCGAGGATAGAGCATGGACAGAAAGCTGTGCTCATGTTGCGGCCACGTGTCTCGGTACGCGAGCGTTTTGATGTTTCGTTTGTGTTTTGTATCTCCGACGGGAAGGTTTAGATAGAAATTGCTTCCCACGTCAAAGGGAGGGTCTATGTATACGAGGCGAATCCCACCATGACTTTGTAAATTTGCTTGTAGGACGGGGGTTTGTAACGTGTTCAGCAAAAACTGGTTGTCTCCCCAAACGAGTTTGTTGCTCCACGAACTGTCTGTGGCAGAGCCAAATGTCTCTGTGGGAGTGAGCGGTAGCGAAACGCGATGATGTTGGGGATCTTTTCCGTCCCATGACAGCAAGGGGTTTTGGATAGAAAAAAGACGAGAGAGATAGCGTTTTGGCAAAGGTTTGTCTGCCTCTATCAGTGATATGATCTCTTCTTTCTCTTCTTTAGAGAGCTTTTTTGTCTGAATTTTGGGTGGCATCGTCGGTTTGGCTCCATCCCGCTTCTTTGTAGTCGTTCTAACACCTGCGCTGGTCTTTGAATTATTTATTTACAACGGAAAATGATCTTGTGCCAAGGTCGACAAGTTTTATGCAGAAGTCCGAGGAGCGAATTATAGGTATCTTCCTCTCGGTTCACAGGAGTAAAGATGCTAAAAAGACTGTTGGGTTTAATTGTTTGTCTGTTTGTACTTTTTCAATCAAATCCCTCTTTTGCGGCAGATGGTAACGCACAAGAATGCGTACCCCAGGAGACCTCAAAAGAGAAAAAAATTGAGAGCATTGAAAGCAAAATCAAGGACTTGAATACACTTTCAGGCGATGGCAAAGACGCCGTCATCGAAAAGTTACAAACCTTTGCAAAGGGTATCGACGATGGAAGTTTTGGTGCGAAGAGCAAAGATGTCCGTAAGATTCTAAAAGCCGTTGATAAGGCCGCAGAAGACA
>JAYYRF010000131.1:0-4031 GCA_036127535.1 Myxococcota bacterium
ACGTCTCGATTCTTCACCCATCCCGATGCTTGCTCCGGCAGCAAATCTCGCTCGGCAAAGAATGTATACAAGGAATCTTGAATCACTTCTCGCGGCGCCAAGGGAGAAAAAATGTGGGGGGTTTCAAACGCATATCCATACGCTGCAGGACGCGGCTCCCCGACATACAGGTTCCAAATCGAAAAATCGAAGTAATTTCGATGCTCACCCCACATAAAACGATGAATCTTTAAATCTTCACAACGCGTTTCCGCGTGTATATTTTCATAGGTTTTAATCCAGGTGTTGTTAAAACGGATGGGTTGAGCAAAGAGGGTTTCAAATGCTTTCTCCACGTTAAAGTGCAATCGCTGCATGTCTGGATGATGTACACCGGTTCGTATCGGTGGGAACAGAGAGAAAAATAGTGTAGCGGCTTCCGTTTGATCGCGTAAATCCGGATACTTGTCGAGAACCTCCACCAGTTTTCCCCATTGGTTTCCGCCCCAAAAAAGAACGGGAAACCGTTTGCGATCGGTGCGGCGCAGGCAGTTCTCCAACCCTGCTATTGCTCGACGCAAGATCTCTCTTTCGTCATCGGCCGTCAGCCCGCGATTGACAAAGACATCGTCGTACAAAATGCGGTTGGAAGAAAAATCCTTTAGAAGGAGCGCCAAAGCAAGTATTTTTTGTTGCGCCGGATCTTGCTCTACGCACAATACCAAACCGATCCCCATCTCGGGCGGCAAGTGAATGGTCCGACTCGGAACCGGCCATAGATTGCGGTAGTGTACATGATCTTGGGACAGAATTCGCTGTTCCGAAAGAGCAAGCGCTTTCAAATGGAGCGCACGAAGGGGTCGGTTCAATTCGGTTGGTATGGGGTCGGTTTGACAATGCGCGAACAGGGTATCCATCGACGCTAAAAATTCACCAATACTGTGTATATTACGTTTTTTCAACTCCCGTTGAATACTGGGAGGTACCCCCGCCAACGTCGCGATCGAATCCGTTGTGGAAAATGGCATCGCCTCTGCTGACGGCGTGCGCAGTGCATCGATCTGCGGATTCAAACATCGATGAGAATACACGCAGTGGATACAAGAAGAACTGAGTTTGTAGTCGACGGTGTGAAAGGAAGAACGCTGCGCGATAACATCGGCGACACTTGTCCGAAACTCTCCAATCATCGTGGAGTACAACCCCCAGTCGAGCGCCAAATAGCCCAAGCGTTCGTCGTTTTTCGACAACCGGACAGCCTCGTAGATGCTTTTCGCAGAAAGATTCTCAAAGGTACGGTATTCAATACGCCCGAGAATACCGTTTCCATTGACTGCAATCCGTATGGGACAACCAAAACGATTTTCGAAGTGTGCACGGATGCGCCGCAATCTGTACATCAAAGACACGATATAGTACACAACATCGGGTAAATGTTTTTCGCAGCGTTCTAAGGGTGTGTTTTTAATATCCAAAACGCGAATCAGCAGACCGCTAAAGATACGTCTACGCATGGAAATCGTACCATCAGCTTCCAAAGAAAAGAACTCTTCCTCACGCTCTTGAACCGATTCCACAAGGAGAACATCCGGTCTGTCTCCTCTTGATATCTCTGTAATTCCACGATGCGGTTGTCCGAGCATCCAGGCGGCAAAATCATCTTCGGGACACCACATCTGTTCAAATGCACACACAAAACCAACGCCTTGCGCCCGTTGAAATATGTTCTCCCAATTTTGCCACTCTTGTGCCTGCCGGATCGAAGGCTTCGGCCAAACGGCATCCTCCAAATAAGTTGGCTCACAATCGATCAGATGGGATGGCTCTTTTCCAAGCTGTTTTTGGTAGACCTGCTCGTAGAAAGAGCCATAGGCGGTAACCGTTTGGGCTTGGGTATGGTTGATGTCTTCTACATCGACTACGGAACCATCGGGTGTCTCTGTCCAACCGGGACGAGCGTTACCGAGATTGAGATAGAGTTTGCGCTTGCACTGGCTTTCTCGAAGTCCTTTGAATGTCCGTTTATTGAACTTACCTGCAGTCCGTTTGTGTTGCTCGTACATCGGCTCGCCCCTTGATGTTTAACAGAGGAATAACGTTAGGTTTGTGAAAGAGGGACAGTTTACAGCATGTCTTTCGAAGAAAAATGAACCGAATTCTCGATAAACGGTGCCGAAATTGGGTTCGTGGAAATACAGGGGTTGACTCTTTTCCAAACATGTTTATACTACGATCGTTGTTATTCACTAACATCAAAAACGACTGAGATTGAAACAGACTGGCGCAAGCACATAACGGATGTGCTTCTAAAACAGGCCCCAAAACAATGTAGGGCTACCCATTAACCCCCTTTCAACCTTACCGATACGAATCGATACCTCGCAAGAGCTTCGTTTTTATTCCAACTGGAGTACACTATGTCAGATGATCTGAACAATACCACAGCCAAACGTCAAACCACCCTTGTTTTTCGAAATCCGAGAAAACCCCAAACAACCCAAAAGCCAACCAAAACGAGCATATTCAAAAGACGGAAAACGGTGAAAAAACCAAAATTCCGTATCGTTCGACCGCCAGAAGGATCAAAGACTCCCGGCCTCCTTTCGTATCTACACGAAGCCCGTCAGAATCGTCCTCACTTACTGAAATTGGACTTCGAAACCATCAAAAACAATGCCGATATGGCAAACCGAAGAATCATTCACAAAAACATCCGCAGACAGATTTTGACAAACATAAACCTCGAACGATCAAAACTCGTCCATTTGGAGGCAGAGGGTGCTTCTTTTGAAAAGGCATGTATGCGCGGCGCACAACTCACGCAAATACGAGGTAAGAATGTTTGCTTCTTTGCGGCTCAAATGGAAAATGCGTCCATCCAGCAAGCTACACTTCGCAAGGCAAACTTTCAAGATGCAAACCTGCAAAATTCTCTCATAACCAAATGTGATCTCAAGACTGCTTGTCTGATCGGTGCCAATCTCCGGAACGCGGTATTGTGCGATGTTGATCTATCTTGGGCAAATCTCAAAGGTGCAGACCTAACAAACAGCATACTGTGCGGTGTGCGCCTGAAGAATGCAGTCTATGACGACAATACGCGTTGGCCAGCCGACTTTACCCCCTCCTATGAGCAAATGATAAAGCAGTGACATACCCTCTCCCCCGGTGAATCATCGGGGGAGACATACCCATTGTATACGGTCACAAACGCGACATCGACGGTCTTCAAATCATTACGGTATACGGTGAAAAACAATCCGAGAACACCTTTGCCGATCGGGGAGCCATCATGATATGTATGCACAAGGTTTGACGGCATTGCTTTCAAATCGGACAGCATACACCATTTATCAGACGCGGGTGACGTCCTCGCGAAAAGTCGCTTGTACGTCTGAGCTTT
Organism: Myxococcota bacterium; assembly: GCA_036127535.1. Lineage (GTDB taxonomy): Bacteria > Myxococcota_A > UBA796 > UBA796 > UBA796. Next base: position 3,383 of record JAYYRF010000131.1, read on the forward strand.
CTAAAGGGCAAGGTTTACAATGAAATACCGCATTTGGATCGCTGCGTTACAAGGGATTCCCCGCATATCAAAAGAAGACTGGCGAACGTTGGATCTCATCGGGCGTTGGCTCATCGCGACGCGGGTTGCTGTATTGGTCATGACCTTGCTCTCCACATTCATCGCTGGTATTTTCGCCTTTCAACACGGTAAATTCGATGCTTTTCGATTCGCTTTGGTCGTTGTGGGACTCTTATCTGCCCATGCCACCAATAACATATTGAACGATCTCAGCGATCACGTGCGCGGCATAGACAAAGACAATGCATTCCGCACGCAGTATGGAATGCAACCAATAGAGGAAGGCATGCTATCCATTCGGCAAGCCAAAATATGGGCATTTTGGACTGTTTTGCCCATGCTCGGAACTGCGCTGTGGCTCACACTTACGGTCGGAGTCGCTCTAATCCCCTTCGTCTTGGCCGGTATTGTTTTGGTTTTCGCCTATAACTGGCCATTGAAACACTACGGTTTGGGTGAACCAACCGTTATTTTGGTTTGGGGTCCACTCATGGTCGGAGGTGGCTATGTTTCCATCACGGGTGTATGGGCCTGGGATGTAATTTGGGCGAGCATACCCTATGCCATCGGACCCACCGTTGTACTTTTC
>JAYYRF010000132.1:0-8306 GCA_036127535.1 Myxococcota bacterium
ACTTCGATCCGAAACTGGTCGATTTGTTGTTTAAACATCTAGACCAATTTCTCTCGATCCGCGATCGATACCAGGACTAAGTCGATGGGTGCGTTTCAAAGCCACCCGGCCAAGAGTACGCCCAAAATCAGATTTAGACCGAACAAGCTGGCCAACACCAACACGCTGGCGGGTACTACGATGTAGGGATTCCAATCGAGCAGGTTTGCATAGTCGTATAATCTTCTCTTGAGCGTGGTTCGAACGCAGATCGAGCAAAAATCTCCGTTTTGAATCCCCTGCAGTTCGACAAGCATCTCTTCTGCGGCAAAAAAGCGTTCATCTCGATTCTTTTTCAGCCCTCGAATGGAGAAGGCCTTGTACTCCGAGGGTACAAATCCTCCCTGTAGGGGATTTTGGATTTGGTCGATATCCGGAACGGTATGCTGCGTGATTTTGGCCAAGAGCTCTTCTTGGGTCGGCTCAGGGCCATAGTATTGCAACGATATGAATTCATAGAAGACTGCGGTGAGAGAGTACAGATCGCTACGATGGTCAAGGGATTGCCTTTGCGCTTGCTCAGGCGACATATACATCGGTGTTCCGCAGAGCGTATCGGCTCCATCGGAAACACTCAGGTTTAGGGCTACGCCCCAGTCCATTAGATAAGCGCTTCCAGATGGGTCAATAATGATGTTTTCAGGCTTGATGTCGCGATGGATGATGCCTTTGGCATGAACCGCGGACAGGGTTCTAAGGAGCTGAAGAATGATATCAACTCTCTTGTTGTAGTGGTAGATCTTGTGAAGATTGCGATCTCCATCTCGTAGACGCTGGATAATACTCTTGAGGGTTTCACCGGTGATGTACTTCATCAGAAAGTAAGACTCGCCATCTTCATTTTGATCAACATCGTAAATCGTCGGTATACCGGGGTGATCGAGGGCACCGGTGAGCTCGACCTCCACTTTGCACATTTTTTGTCCAATAGACCCCGTCGTTTTGTATCGTTTCATCGCGATATCGCGTCCAATGGTGCGATCGAAGGCCTTCCACACCTCCCCGTAGGTTCCTTCTCCGAGTTTTTCACGCAATTGGTATCGATCTTCCAGGTCGGGGGGAGCATCGGCGAGCTCCATTTCAAAGTATGGTAACTCGGCTCCAAATTCATAGCTCTGGGCAAAGCTACCAATGGTTTGGTCGTTGGTAGCCGAATTGAAGTCGGTTGTTTGGTCGTTATCTGATGTGAATTCTGTCTTAGGCATCGAGATCTATTCCGAGTTCTATTGCCGCGTCGGTGCGGTGTTCGTTGTGTGTCGCCGCCATGATCAGGCGTATTTTGATGGGGTGATGTTTGAGATGTTGAAGCAACGTGGGATCGTTGAGCGCCCGTAGCAATAAGGCATCGGCCGTTTGGGCTTTGATTTTTGGGGCGGATACAATATTGTCCAGTGCACTTTGAAAACCCTGCAGCTCGCGGGAAATTTTGGGTTTCTGGGGAGGGAGTGGATTTTCGGTTCGGTTCTCTTCGTAAAGGGTGCGTACAGAGATGAGGTCTCGTCTCAGCGTATCGTCATGCTGCTGCAAACACCATTCGTAAAAATGGCGAGCGCGTGGATCGGACAGGTCTCGCTGCAGGGGTTTGTTGCTGTTTCGGATCGCCAGGACTCGATCCTTCAAGCTGCGCATTCGTTTCCAAAAAGAATAGTATTCCCCTTTGATTTTGAAGGAGAAATGGTTTTGATCGGTCAAGACGAAACCTTCGATGTAGCTGTCTTTGTATTTCCAATCCGATTGGCTCGCATGTCGATACCATTTTTGAAACGCGTTCCAATTCTCGAAGCGCACGGCCTCTTCCTTGACGGGTATTTGGAGTCTTTGGGCAAGCCGGCACAGCTTTTTGTATGGAAGGGTTTGGAATCGAGTGTGGCGGTAAATACAGTCCAGCAGAACGATCGTCGCTCTTGGGTAAGAAATGATATGCGGATCTTCATCGGGATCGATCACTTCAAAGACAAGAGAACTGTGGGTTTCCTTGAGATAGCGTCGTAAGTACTCGCGCTTTCCTCGAGAGGTTTGGTCGGAGAAAATTCGTTGAAAACGCGCGGCAAATTCTCCTTCTGGGGTAGATTTTGAGGCGAAGAAAAGTCGATCTCTCGATCGGTCGTATCCCAAAATACCCAAATATCCGTTGTACTTTCGATAAGCGATGAGGGGAAAGCTTATGTGCTGGCGTAATGATTCATCTCGCGTCTCGGGACGTTCGTGGTAGTTGAAGAATTTATCATAGGAACGGGCGACGATTTCTCTGCTGGTCGTATGGATAAAAAGACCCCGGGCGATGATGTTCATTTCGTCCCATTGTGCTTTGAAAAAGGCATCTCGGGTAAAATTAAAGGAAGAAATATCGGGGTAGCTCTTGGACGTTTTCTCCGAAATCAGCGTGTGGCCACGCAACCGCTGCAGTTGTTCTGTAGAGAGACTGGGAGGAGAGGCGGGAACCCAGTCCGGATAGATGCGTTCTTTCGCGGCGTTGTTTTGGATGCGTGTATGAAGAGGAGTGTAATGGGGATTGCGAATTTCGATGGGATGGAAGCCTTCCGCGTCGAGTTGAAGAATCCGTAAATGTCCACCGTACTCGACCTTTCCCTCCAGATTAAAGCTTCTCGGCGAGGCTTGGATGTCAACCTCTTCTGTATTCCGGTGCCCGTGTACTTGGTACCATCCTGAAGGTGCGTTTTGGCTAAAGAAGGCATCGATATCCGTTCTGTAAGAACCAACACCTTTGGCGCATTGGTGTAGTGAGATTTCTTCGAGCCGTGGGGGTACGGTGCTCAGCCCTCCGTGTGTGACCAAAACTTTTTTGTCGTGAAACCGATAGGGAAAGGACTCTTTTACATGCAGTAGAAACTCTTTGACCTCCGCTCGGGATAGGTTTCCCTCCAAGAGTTGGGGAAGAGTACGCCGTTTGAATTCGTCACTTCGGATTTCGAGGTCATGTACCCAATTGTGCAGATGGGTTTCATGGTTGCCAAACATGACCACAACATTGGGATATGCGGCAAGGGAGAGGATGGTACGCAGTGTTTTTGCATTTTCAGGGCCTCGATCGCAAATGTCGCCGAGGAATATATAGAAATCCTCCGGATGGAGTCCCTCTTTGAGGTAGGTTTTCAAAGGGTGGTGGCAGCCTTGGAGATCTCCGACATGGTGGATCTTTCGGTAAGAGGACAAATCTGTGAGCGGCACACAAAGCCAGTTTTGTAGCTGGGTGATGTGATGTTCGCTTTCTTGCCACAGCACGCGATGAAAGCGTTTGGGGACGGGTACCTCTTGGCTGCTCTCATAAAAAGAACGAACGATATCTTCCGGAACAAATTTATAGGCAGGACGATGGCGATTCTGTTTCAAGACCCTTTCAAGCGGCATGCTGGAGAAGTCCATACACGCGAGCTGGTACTGATAGCGCTCAGCCAACTTTATATAGGGATTCATGTCTCTTTCTTTGCAGTGGGTAGCGTCCACAACGAGCAGTTCCCCGCGAGACATACGCGTTTCGAGTAGTCGAAAAGCCTGCAGCCATACCTGTCGGTTGTCTTTTTGAGAGATGACTTGCTCTCCCGCTTCGTTGAGCACCAGGCCGCCGTATGTGAGTCGTAGATCATCGGGAGAGAGACAAAACGATGTGAGCCCGAGCGCACGAATGACAGTTGATTTACCCGTGCCGGGTGCGCCGCGCATCATGATCATCTTTCGCATCGTTTGATTCTCTGGGTTTCAGTTGGTTTCACAATTGTACCACAATTGTGCTGCGTAAAAATATAGCCATAATTTCCTTTTTTTGTAGATAGAATCTGATATTGGATTATGATTCAGCTTTTATTGAGGAATTATGGACGATTTTCTGTTTATGACCCGACATGCGGGTGGTAGTATCGACCTGATTGATATCAACCCAGAGCACCCGGGATTTCAAGACATCGAATACAGAGAAAGGCGAAACGCGATTGCGAAGCTGGCGTTGGAGTATCGGTCGGGAGAGGCCATCCCGCTGGCGGAGTATACGGAAGAAGAGCACGGTGTATGGCGTCTGATTTTGGAGGCGTTATCTCCACTGCATCGTTCATACGCCTGCCGTGAAATACTGGAGCTACAGCAATTCTTGGGATTCTCATCCGATAGAATGCCGCAGCTTTCAGACGTCAACGAGACGTTGAAGCGTTTGGCGGGCTTTCGGATGGAACCGGTTGCGGGTTTGGTCTCCTCTCGCATGTTCATGCTCTATTTGGGGCGGAAGATCTTTTTATCGACACAATACATACGCCACTACTCACAACCATTTTATACGCCGGAGCCCGATATCGTACATGAGTTTATCGGTCATGCGGCCACACTGGCGCATCCTGGGATTGCTGAGATCAATCGTCTGATTGGCGTGGCGGTGCAAATCGCTACGGATCGAGAGGTCGCGCGCTTGGCCAGTGCATATTGGTACACTTTGGAGTTTGGTGCTGTGATGCAGGATGGTGAAGTGAAGGCCTTTGGTGCAGGTCTCTTATCGTCGGTGAAAGAAATTCAGTCTTTTCGGAATGCGACGTTGCGCGACTGGGATTTGGATGTAATCGGTCAAACCCCCTTCGATCCAACCGATTGTCAAGAGCATTACTTTGTCGCTCCATCGTTTACCCATTTGATTACAGATTTGAGTTGTTGGCTGCGTATGGGCGGCTGGCGAGAAAAATAGCTTTAACAGAGGATACAGTACATGACAGTTTATTATGAAGGACAAACCGGTGTGACAGAACCAATCTTCTTCGATGCGGCAGAGCATCGGATTCCCAAGAGGACGTTCAATAAGCGCGTGATACAGCCATCGAAAATGTTTGTGATCAAAGAAGAATTAAAGGCCTTTGTTGAAAAAAATCCAACGGTTCCTATCTACAATGCTTCGCAAGGTGATGGTGGTATGAGTTTGGGGGGAATCCCTCCGGAAGAGCTAGCGCAGGCTCTGCTGCGCTATCTTCCCACTCACGGTTCGACCAAGTATGGAGATCCGGTGGGACGTGCGGATATCCGAGAGGCCATTGCGAAAAATTACTACGGGTTTTCTACATTGGGGGCAGACAACATCATCTTGGGTGATGGCGGTCGCGACTTGCTGCAGAAATGGTATCAATTGATACAGCAAGGTTGCGGTCACGTCGGTGGTTCCCTAATCGTATCTGCAGCCCCTTGGGGTTCGTATATGCAGGGTACATACATGAGCTGTCTCAATACGATATCGGCGCCGGGCTCTGCAGATGACGGCTTTCAAATTACACCGGAAGGGATTGATTCTTGCATCGCTCGTGCGGAACAAGAAGGGATGCCCGTTGTGGCCTTGGTGATCACGACTCCGGACAATCCAACCGGAAATTATCTACAAAAAGAGGAGATTGCACGTTTGATCGAACATGCAGCCGCTCGTGGTATCCGATATGTCCTGGTGGATTTGATGTATCAATCCGTCACCGACCCCGATGTTGGCATGTATGACATCGCCGGTCTGTTTGAGGAGTTGTCTTCTGCTGCGAAGAACGCGGTCTTCTTTTTAGATGGTTTGACCAAGTCCGTGGGTGGCAGTAATTTACGGAATTGCCATTTGGTTTGCGGCGGGAACGAGCACATTCTTCGGCTGAAAGGACTGGCTACACACTCTGTCTTACCCAATGCTTTGGGAGAGGCCGCCGCCTTGGCGGTCTACGGTCAGGACAATCCAATCGAACACCCGTGGGTACAGCGCGTGGTCATACCCACGGCGGAATCCCGCGCTTTACTCAAGTCCGGTTTGGCGGAGAAAGGATTCCGAGCGATTATCGGTCAGGGATATTACGCATTTATCAACGTGTGGCCCTGGTTGAACCGAAGAATTCCGACCGCACATCAATTTGTCGATATCAATACCGGGCGAACCGTCTCTCACATCGATTCAGCGACGACGTTGAAGAGCTATTTGGCACAGCAATGGGGACTGGCCATTATCCATGGTTCTGTCTTTCGGCAGCCGGCCTTTATTCGCTTCTCTTATGCCAATACGCCGGCCTATACCCAAGGTGCCCTCCATCGTTTTGAAGAGGCTCTATCTGTTTTAGAGTCGTAGAGAATATACGACATCATTGTGCACAATAGCTGTTCTTGATACACTAGGTTCATATTTTATTGGAGACTCTGTATGTTCGCGTTTTTTTCGTTAATGACTTTAGCCTGTATGAAGCCCTTCTTGAAAGTAGACTTAGATTTACCTTCACAGAATGACGCGCCTACATTGGTCACGGTTGCAATGATCGATACATCCCCCGGGGAAGGAGACCAAAGTTTGGTGGATATGGTGCAAGGAAAAGATTTATCAAAAGTGGGTTCGCATCTTATCGTGCAGAGTTCTGCACTGTTTAAGGACATGGGCTATTTGGTATCTCTCGATAAGGATCGCGCCCAAAAAATCGACTTTGTGAAAGGAGAGGTGGTCGATGCACTCAAAAGTGCGAGCGCGGTATTGGGAGGTGTTTGGGTATCAGCCGACACCGCCGGCACGCGTATCGATAACCAAACCTTTTTGATGGAGTCCTATCGCAAGCAGTTGGTATCTAAGTTGGATACCGAGGTACCCAATGAGTTCTTCTTGTTTATTGCGGCGGATGTGTACGAGCGTACGGATTGGTTGATCATGAAGTCTCCGGTGATGGTGATCGACTGGGTGATGTTGTCTGACAATGAAAAGATTACCCTGAGGGCACGGGGGATTGGCCGTGGAAAAACAACGCCTTTATTTTTAGACAAAGGCGAGGCCAATCTCAAAATGGCCATCGACAGTGCGATTGAAAGTTTGAAGGCCGAAGAGAAGCAAGGCTTATAGCACAATATGGGGAAATAGAATGTTGCTGTGGGGAACGCTTTTATTGGGATGTGCAAAACAGGCACAGCTCCAAATAGAGACCCATCCAATGAATTCTGTCGTTTTGATTAACGGACTCCCCGCTTGCTATGACTCTCCGTGTCAAACGTCTCTACAGCCCGGTGTATATCAAATTGATGTACAAGCCGAACACTTTCAGTCTTTCTCTACGGAATTGTCCTTGCGAAGCGATCGAGTATTGTCGGTGCAACTCCAGCCCAAGGGGGGGTGGATTTCCATTGAGACGCAGCCGGCGAACGCCCTATTGATTCTCGATCAAAAGATGCTCGGACACGCTCCGGTGTCCGATCAGGTGACGACAGCGGGTACGCATACTCTTTTGGTGAGAGATGCGTGTTATCGCGAGATACGCAAAGAGATTTCGGTTAAGGACGGGGAGCACATCTCCTTGCAGCTATCTTTGGAACCAATTTTGACCCAACTCGAGGTTTCGGCAACGAATTTGGATGGAGACCCGTTGGCAGCAACCATAATTTTAGACGGTCATCAATACGGTCAGACCCCGCAGACGATTTCTGTTCCCATCTGTTCGCAGTCGCTGCTTTTGTATCACGAAGGCATACAAGCGGCCGCAGATATATCTCTTTCGAAAGATGCAAGCAATCGGGTGTCCCTTGCACTGGCTCCAATTTCCGATCAGAATCTCTCTGATGGTCTTTTGGGATTTATACCGCCCACCTGCCGTAAAGACGACGAGGTCGATGAGCGATGTGTCAAAGAGTGGTTTTTACGTAAAAAGCAAGAAGTTGATGCACGTAAACAAGAGCACTTTCATCACGAGGGATGTCAGCATTAGTCCTCCGATGCTTTTTCCAAACGGGGATCTTTGGGGCCTTCGACCGCTTGAACGGTAACCCCGTGCTTTTCGAGGTAGGTGCAGCCATTGGCTCCCATATAGCCGCCGCTCACGACCAAAACCCGCGAAATACCGGCGTGGTGTATGAGTTTGGCGCACATGGTGCACGGTTCTCCGGTAACGATGAGCCATGCGTTTCGGGTTGCGACTCCATTGGCGGCGGCATTGCAGATGACATTCATTTCTGCATGATGACAGCCGATTTCCATGCGTGTGCCCGATTGTACTTTCATCGTATTTCGGAGGCACTCATCCCCGCCGCAGAGTTCACCGCCCGATCGAGGGCCTCCGTTGTATCCGTCCATGAGTATGACGTTGCGTTCCGGATCGAGAAGGAGCGCGCCGAATTTTCGTCTCGGACAGTTGGATGCTTTGGAAAGGCTAATACATTGTTCGATTCGAATTTTGATATGCTTTTCTTTCATGGTTCACGTGTAAAAAGAGTTTGGGCAAGTCGAAAGCCGATGCTGTTGCTTCGATGTTTTGGGGGGGCAGAGGCACGGTTGGCGGGACGAATAA
>JAYYRF010000133.1:0-4772 GCA_036127535.1 Myxococcota bacterium
CCGAACAACCTCTCCCCCCCGAAACACTGGTCGCCCTTCACAAGCACATGCCAAAGGAAACGGGTCTTCGAGACAATACCATCGTGGCACTTACACGCTCCATCTCGCAAGATACGGTACCCGAATGGGGTGAAAAAACGGCGAAAGCGCTGCGCGAGGCGCTCAACGACACTCGCTATCCGGTTACTTCTTCGGTTCATGATGACGGACTGGCGGTGCTTTCTAATCAGCAATTCACAGCCATCTTGGGCCACTTCTTTGGTGTGCTGTGCAGTGGTCATGCAAGAAGCAGTGATACGGAATGGAGAAATCACTTTCACTCCCTATTGTGTGGATTGGCACTCTCTCAAAAAGAGGATTCGGTTCGCAACCAGGCGCTCTCCGACATCAGCACGGGGTTAGCCATTTGCAGTGATGAGGTGTGGGTGCAAGAGCGGCTCGATTACCTTCTCAAAGCTGCCGCAGAGATCGACCCGGATACCTCTGCGATCTATGCCGCGGTCGCCTATGCCCATGCCGTCGGCGGACGATGGGACGAAGCACGGGAGACCGTGTCGGGAATTGCAAGTCCAACCATCCGCGATGACTCGCTAAAGAAGCTGTGCGAAATGGTATTGAACACGATTCTCTCCGATAAGATGCAGCGGGCAATTGCTCTGACGGACATGCTTTCAGAGCCGCTTGGGCGCGCGCAAAAACTGTATGACATTGGATTCCATGATGAACTTTTAGAGGATCTGGTTGCCTATGGTCAGTTGGTGGGATTGCTCACAGAATTTCCCGAGAAGCAAAAAGAGGTCGTGGCGCATGTGATCAAGCGAAGACCCGATATGGTTGATGTTTTGCCGTTGGTCGGCGAGCCGGATGATGAGAAGCTCAAACGGATTCCCGTCGAGGTGTGGAAGGATGCCATTCAGCGGGTTGCCCCCGAGTCCTATGCCGAAATCCTCCGGCTGCTTCGAGAGCATTCTTTTTAAATCGGTTGCCACTACTTCCGTTCGTACAGATGACCCTGCGAGGGGAGCTTATCCTTCTTTAGTTTGGATCCGATCAAAAAGAGAAGCAGCCCTTCCGATGAAATCTCCCCGTGAAAGAACTCTTCCGGCCTTTGGATACCCGGTATCGAAGATACCACATTGGTTGCCCGTAGCAAAAATGTTTTGCCGTCGAGGAATGTTTGCGAAAAGACCGGTGCTAGAATCTCATATTTGGCTGAAAAGCTCAAGTTGGTATCCATAACACGGCGGTAATTGGATTTTCTAAACGTCCAATGCTCTACGAGATCGAGCGGTTTGGGAGTAATCGGAACCTCAAAATAACTATCTTTGTTCCGAAGTTGGTAGGAGACCAAATACCATTGGCCGGCAATTTTTCGTTTGATCGATGCCGCTTCTTTGGCAGAGAGCTTTTTGGGTTCTTTCTTTGGAGGATCGGGTACTTCGACTACCTCGGGTTTCTCCTCGACTTCTTTTTCGGGCACTTTTTTGGGTGGGTCAGGCACTTCGATGACCGCTTCGACCGCGGGTTCTCGAGGAGGGGCTTTCGTTTTGGTTTTTACAACGGTTTGGGTCTTAACAGCGGGTTTTGTTTGGGTTTTTATGACCGTTTTGGTGATCACCTGGGTTTCCTTGACCACTTGTTTTTGCGTCACCACCCGCGTTTCGATGGCTTTTTCCTTGATGATGACCTGCTTTTCAACAACTTGGGGCGCCGCGGGTGGTGGTGTTCGTAGAAAGTAGGCGATCATGACCATTCCGATAATACCGACGATGGCAACGGCTCTCCAGTCCAATCTGGGTGCGGGCGGTGGCGGTGGTGGTGGCGGTGGTGGCGGCGGTGGATTCTTCTCTTCGTTGTACTCTTGAAGCGCCTCTTCAATAAAACGCTCGTCGATATCCAAATCCCCGGATAGGGCGCGAATTTCCTCTTCGGTCGCCTGTTCTCTGTGACGCTCGAATTCCGCGCGGTGGGCCTGCTGTAATTCCTCTGCGCGTGCGATCAGCGTAGGAATATCTTCATTGTGAATCCGTTGATCTCGCTGTAATTCTTTTTTCCATTTTTTGGGCATGGGATTCTCATCGTGGAGATTGGATGGGGATGATTTCGCATGATAAACGTATATCGTCAACGATCCTTTATCATTCGAGAGTACTGATGGAATATATTATCCGTTTTTCTGAAGTTCCTACCACACAACAGGTAGAAGAAGCGCTGAAAAAGTCAAAACCGATGGCTCTTTCCAAAATAAGTTTTATGGAGTATAGCTCTTGGGGGCTACATGATTTGGTTCATGGGCTCTATATTTTCTATCACTACGATCAGGTCATCTATTTGGGAACATGTCGCTCTCGCGATTTTGCGAGTCGAATTGTATCGCACCTCGCTGCACATAAGAATGCATGGATGAATACCCTTCCAAAATACGCAGAAAAAAAATATAAGCTCTCTTCGATAAAAGAAGCCGTAGAGTATATTTTGGAGGAGTTCTCGATCCTTTTAATTCGTTTACCGACCTTTCCAAATCGGTCTGAAATCTCCGAAGAGGATGTTGTGGGCGTCAATGAAAAGATCAAGAAATTACTGCAACTTGAAAATGAGCTTCGTTTTCTTCTACAGCCCGAACTCAATACCAAAAAACAAGCTTCTTCTCCGGCACAACGAGCAGAAGGCAAGCGTAAATACAGCGTCCGTGCCAATCAAACAGGACGTCCTGCCCGCAATACCACTGTGGCACCCGTTGGTAGCGAAAAGATTCTCGTTGTGAATGTAGGGGCAAATCTTTCGCCCACGGAATTGAAAGAAGCGGCAGCTGGTCCATGGAAGATATCGGAAATACAAAAGGGAACCAAGATCGCAGCCTGGAATGGGGAGAAGATTATTGCGGTATGGAGACTGAAAGGGTCGCAAAAAGAAGGCCACCAATATCGTTTGGAGTTGGGCGCAACGATTACAGCCGCACATGCGGCGCCCGTAAGCAAACAGCTCGGTAGCAAATTTCGAATGTATTCTAGGGTGATGGTGCGAGATTATACGCCGCCAAAATCGAGACCGGCATCCGGCACCGCAGAAAGATCGTCATTCTATCTGACAATTGATGATGGAGTCCTTCAACTCGATGTCTCAGAAGGGGAACGCTTGCTTTCTTCTCTCCGAGATGAAGAAAGGGCGCAGATTCATACCATTCAAATACAGGCGTTTCCCAACAAGACACTGCCCCCGCTTGGCGCCTTTCCCAATCTAAAAAATATGCAGATTCAGCGCTGTGAGAACCTCACCGATTTGTCCGTATTGCAACACTTGCCCCAGATAGAGCAGTTTACCCTCACGAAATGCCCTGCTATCGAAGATTTCTCCCCGCTCCAGGCGCTTTCTTCTTTGTCTCAGGTGACCCTGTCGGACTTGAGACATTTTTCCGACTTGTCCGTTCTTTCCAACGCAAAAGGCATGGATGTTTTGGAATTCGATACGCTTCCCTCTTTCGTCGATCTCGCACCCATTCAACGCTTGTCGAATCTTTCTTCTCTTCGAATAGAGGGGTGCACGAGCGTCTCGGACGTGTCACCCATCGGCGGTCTCGCCGCTCTTTCTTCTTTGGTCATGAATGATTGTCCCGCCCATAAGTCGGTCTCTCTATTCGATTTGCCTCGTTTAAAAGATGTGGTTCTCAACGACACCATCGAAGAGATATCCTACCAAAATCTTCCGAGTCTGACGGAGTTCTCCGTTTCTCGTTTACCGAATTTAAAACACGTTTCTCTGGCAAACATGTCCGGTTTACAAGAACTGCGAATCCTCGATTGTCCGAATCTCACACGTTTACAAGCGGATGATACCTGTGACCAAATTCAAAGCATATACGTTTCCGCCTGTCCTTCGCTCTCCATTGATTCTGTTCTTTCGAGGCAAAAGAATATACGGAAATTGGTTCTCAGCTCTTTGGAGTCTATTTCTGAGGTTCCGATTCTCAAGAACGGCGAGCAGTTGACGGACTTGAGTTTGCTATGTCCAAATCTCCGTGACCTTCGCGGGTTATCAGCGTATCCCAACCTCACGAATTTGGGTCTTTCCGGCAGCGCCGTTCAAGATCTTTCGCCGATCGCAGGATTGAAGAATTTGCAAGAGCTCTCTTTGAATGACTGTTCGCAAATCAAGGATATCTCTCCGTTGGGCGGATTGCCCAAGCTCGATAACCGACTGTACTTACACGGCTGCACCGGACTGAAGGAAATATCGTTATCGCACTCTCCGATTGAAAGTATCTCATTGGATGATTGCGTAGAAAAGATATCGTTGCATCATTGCCCCAATATTCAACGGCTCATGCTCAATCGACTGCCCAATCTCTCTTCGGTTTCTCTCTCTCATTTGGACGCGCTCGAGCAAATTGATTTGCGAAAAACGCCGCGTCTACTCGCCTTGACCGATTTTTCATCCTTGCCCAAGCTCACAACCATTTTGCTCCGCGAATGCTCCGCTTTGCGAGACATCTCCGGTATACAGCATCTTTCGACGCTTTCCGAACTCGACATCAAAGGCTGTCCGGAACTGCAAGAGCAAGCCCTGTATACGACCCTATACACCCTACCGCAATTGCGCACACTCAAGAGTGAAATTCCCAGTCATATGCTTACCCAAGTGATGGCTGTCTTGGCTTTTCAACGAAACGACGTATCGTGTATTGCAGAGAACATGGACGCGTGGTGTTTTGCCGTGCAGCAGTACCCAACCACACCGGGTATCTTGAGCGCCCTGGCGAATGCGGCATCTTTGCT
>JAYYRF010000134.1:0-3202 GCA_036127535.1 Myxococcota bacterium
CTCAACGAGGCACGCGAGAACGTGTACCTCATCCCCGCAGATTCCTTTACCTTAAGTCCGCTCGAGCCCTTGAACACGAATCTTTGGAACGGACAATTCTCCTTGAACTCTTGGAATCGAAACCAACCGCTCAGTCCAAAGCTCCAAGTCGACAAGACATACTTTTTGATGGGGGAGTATAAACGTTTATGGCAGGCGCATCTTCGTTATCTTCTCCGCCGCCACTTGGATCATTCCGCATTGTCTTATCGCTTCCTCAACGAGAAGGGCGAGTCTTATCCGTATACGAGTCATCCCAACACGGTTGAGATATATCTCTTTGCTCCGAAACGACTGTGCTTTCCAACAAAGCCCGTACAAAGTGAATTAAAAACGCGGATTTCACCACCGCCAACCGCCGATCAAAAAGAGGCGATTTTGCGGGTGCACCGAGATGCCGTCACATTGATTCAAGGCCCTCCGGGTACCGGCAAGTCGACGACAATTTTGGCGGTTCTCGATGATTGGCTTCATCGTCGAAGTGAGAACGAACCCGCACGCATTTTGATCACGGCGGCCAACTATGCCGCAATGGCGGTGGTTGCCGAAAAAATTCAAAAGGAGCAACGGAGAGAGGGGCTGGGAAAACTAAGGGATCTGCCTTTGTTTTTGATGAATTTTTTTGGTAAGGAAGAAGCAAAGGGAATCCGAGAGGGAGCGACTTTTGTCCGACGCTTTCGGGGTGGGTATCAAATAAAGCAGGGAAAGAGTCCATGGAGAGGAGTCGATGCACATTTTTTCCCCGACAGGGCGATTGTCGTGATCAACGAGTACGCGTTGGTCAATCTCCAAAAAGATCTTTCGGTTCCGGCTCATTTTGACATGATGGTGGTCGATGAAGCTTCGCAACTCTCACCCGATCATTTTATAGCTGCTCTTGCCTTTGCAAAGCCAATTCAGACGCAAGTCAGCAAAGACGATTTTCAAATTGTCACTCCGCCAAAGGAATGGACTAAGATTATCATCGTCGGCGATGGCGATCAGCTCTCCGCCGTACGAAAGGTTGCACCGCCTGAGGCGTATAAGCATACGCTCAGTTCCATTTATTCCTTCTACGATGCACAGCTTTCCAGCGTTCAATTGTCTTCGAATTTTCGCTCGCTCTCTGCTATCGTAGCGTCGAGTAACCACTTACAGATTTATCGCGATCGTCTGCGGGTACTGCGTGCGAGCGAGAGCATACCCAATTGGATTCGCTCGCTTCAATTTCCGTGGGAGAAGTCACCAACAACCGTTTCCATGGTCGTACACACAAACGAGTATGATGCCGTATTCTCCGAATTGGAAGCAGAACTGTGTGCAGAAGCGGTGTACCGCTGTTTTGTCTCCTACGCTTCGGTCTTTGGTCGAGATGCGGATAGTATAAAACGATTTTTTGAAGAGGAGGTCGGGGTGGTTACGCCACACAATTTGCATCGTCAAAAAATTACCACCAAAATCAAAGCGCGATTGTCCTTGCCGCAAGAATCCAACAAATGGATAGCCAATGCCGTTCGAACGGTCGATAAATTTCAGGGATCTGACAGAAGTTGTATGATTGCGAGCATGGGGGTTTCATTGCGATCTCGTCTGAAGGAAGAAGAGCGTTTCTTATACCAGATCAATCGCTTCAATGTCACCATCTCTCGACCCAAATTTCGACTGGTCTTTTTCTGCAGTCAAAACTTTCTACACTACATCCCCCAAACGGAGGAGGGAGTTCGTATGATGCGAGGGCTCAAAAGAATACTGCATCATCAACTCGGACACGAATATCGATCGGAGTACAATGGAAACATCCTCCAAATTAATTGTGAAACCTGTTTGGATGAGATGGATTAAGCGATACGTTGAAACCATAGGAGGAGAGACATGCAACCCGTGCAAATTCAGTGTCCCTATTGTTTCGAAGTATTGACCATTTGGTTGGCCTATGATGACGTTGGTGAGATGTTTTACGACTGTACGGTGTGCTGCCACCCATGGTCTTTGAGAGTTTGGCTCAACGAGATGGGAGATATACGTGCTACCGCTCACAGTTCTGACTAGAAGATAAGTACAAACGAAAAGAGGACGCGGAATGTTTTGGACGGCACACACAATGGCGGGCTGGATAGCGCTCGGTATGTCTTGTCAAAAGCAAGGAGCACCCTCTTTTCGCGACATGATAGAGAAGGTCGTTGTCAAAGAGTTACAACTTCACAATGGTGGCTTTGAAAGTGTAAAGTCGTGGTCCTTCGAGAAAGGTCGCATCGAATCGAATCCTTTTTTCAGTCCTGTCGATGGTCTTCAGTACGCAGCTTTACCGGCCGGTGCATCGTTGTCACAAACGTTGACGGGCTCGTCGAACCCACAAGATATTTATACCGTGACCGTATATGCCCGAAGTATCAATGAGCAAGGAAACGATGCACACTCGGAGATAGCGGTTAGTGTCCGAAGCGGTGATCGCGTTTTGAAGTCTGTATCGGTCGATCTCTCTGCGTCGCGGTTGAGAGGAGCCGCTGGAAAGTACTACAGTGATGATGGTGCGAATGTATGGGTAGACAAGGGGGTACGGCATCAGTTCAACGATCGGCATTTTTATCAACCGGTGCGATTGAACCCGCTAACCGACCCTTGGAAGGTATACGAAGATACCGCATACTACGACGAGGAGCCCTACCTCGGTTTTGCATTGGGAGCAGTGGCCTTCGATAACAAGCGCTATTTGTATGGAACGGTGTATTCGGACGATGATGAGGAAGTTCCATATTCGTCGATACGTCTATCGAAAGGACGTGCAGAGGGTTCACAATACGAATGGACATCGTCTGAAATTGTTTTAGAGAATTCTGCGTGTTCAAGGGCGCTAGACCAAGAAGGAGAGATGTACAGTAATTGTGAGTTTCCATGGGTCATCGATGCGCATTCCTATTTTGATGCATCGGAGCAGCGCCTGTGGCTCTCTTGGGGAGGTGGGGGCGTTTGGGTCACAGAACTCGATCCCCAAACCGGTCACATCTTGGGGAAGCCAGAGAGCAAAGAAGTATTAGAGCATAGCCCTCAAACCCACACGAAGGTGATTTCCTTCGACGGAGACGAGTACTCTTCGCGCTGGGTAGAAGGAGCCGCATTGTGGAAACAGGGATCTTTTTGGTATCTCTTTGCGAGTTATGGTGCCTTGAATAGAGACTACACCATT
>JAYYRF010000135.1:0-5248 GCA_036127535.1 Myxococcota bacterium
CTGTTGATTGAGAATTTCTATACGCCGTTTGAGTATAGCATACCCATCGGATTCAGAATCGACGATGTCATACATCTGCGCAGATACTAGGGGTGAACGTAATAGCCGTCCACATAGTAAGCGGCGGCATTACAATCGTGAATCACGAGGGACGATCCCGCGGGAACCAAAAGATTTGCGCGTCCTTGCGTGAAGGCAGATCCGACGTTGGGGTTGTCGTGCGAGCCCGCGTTGAACCATGCGCGGGTCGGCACGAAATATGCGCTTTGGGAGAGATAGAGTGTACTATCAATATATATATTACAACTGGACTCTGCCGTCAGAAGCGTTTTCACGAGAAAGGCCTGATCGGAAGGGGCGGTCAAAACCGTATGGGCATTGCTCGTAAGATTCCCACCAAAAGAACCCGCCGGATTACTGCCCAAGCTGGTTCTCGGCTCCGCGTAGGCTCCCGATATCAATTGCGCCGACACCCCGACCGATAAAATCAATGCCGCAAAGGCCAAAATATTCTTCCACATTCGATCTCTCCTTTTACATGACGATAATATAGCCTCAAACGATATTCATCGGATTAAAATCGGGAATATTTGTTCGCGTTACCGCGCACAATCAGTGCTCTAATCGAAAAAAGACATCACACGGTTCGATGATAGCACAAGGGCAGATGACGATGTCGTTCCGGCTTGGTAAAACAAATTCCAAACAGCGTGTCAATCGTTTCCATACGCTCCAAACGCCCGTACACAGCATTCGTTGTTTTGTACGAGGACTGGAAATCTGAAAACGTCCCAAACGGCTGTTCATATTAAAATTTCGGTCGAAATGAAGCCTTTATCGCAAAGAATCTATAATAATTTAAAAAATATAGAAGACAAAGCAGAAATGAGCCAACACACCCGTTAAGAGCCTTTAAAGAACCTTGTGCATAAAGGAGAAACCATGACGTTCTCAAACATCATATTACTGGTGAGCCTAATCGCATGTAGCTCATCGACGGACGAGAAAGAAAACTGTCCAACCGACACCCAAACCGGTATCATCGACGGAGACGGAGACGGTTTCAACAACGATGAAGACTGCAACGATTCCGATGCATCGATCAATCCCAGCGCGGCCGAGCTGTGCGACAGCCTCGATAACGACTGCGATGGGGAAATCGACGAGGATGTAACCGACACCTACTATCTCGACGCTGATGCCGATGGTTTTGGCGACGCCAACGCCATATTGGAGAGCTGTGAAGCCGCCGAGCGATATGTATCCAACGGAAACGATTGCAATGACACGGACTCAACCGTCTATCCGGGCGCCCCAGAATTATGTGACGGCCTCGACAACGATTGTAACGACAACATTGACGATAACCTGGGCGAGAGCTGGTTTGTCGACGCAGATTTGGACGGATTTGGCGACCCGGATCAGCCCTTTGATGGCTGCCTGCCCGGCCCGGGCTACAGCGACAACAATCTCGACTGCGACGATACCCAAAACGTTATCAACCCCGATCAAGCGGAGCTTTGTGACGACATCGACAACAACTGCAACGGACAAATCGATGAAACCGTATTAACGACTTTTTACGAAGATGCAGACGGAGACGGTTTCGGCAATCCGGATGTCAGCATTGATTCTTGTAATGCACCGGCCGGCCATACAGAAGACAATACAGACTGCGACGATACCGATGCGACCGTCTACCCAGGTGGAACCGACAACTCTCCGTTCGACGGTACCGATGCAGATTGTGATGGTGTCGATGGTGACCACAACGATGCCATTCATGTCAGTACCACCAATGGCGCGGCAGCCAATGATGGCTCTCAATCCTCTCCTCTCGCGACCATTGAAGGTGGACTCAGCCAGGCAATCAGCGATGGAAAATCTTACGTACTCGTTGCGGAAGGAACCTACAATGAAAATCTTACCGTTCCAGATGGTGTGATCGTCTTTGGCAGCATGGATGAGAGCTTTGATGGCCGTAACTTGAGCACGCCAACCACCACCATCAATGGTGATGGATCTTCTCCAACCGTAGTCTTCTCCAATATTACGACTGGAACAACCTTGGACGGATTTTATGTACAAGGCAATGCAGACAGCGCCCCAGGCTCCTCCAGCATTGCCGTGTTTATTGAAGATTCCAGCGATGCGTTGGTACTGTCCAACAATGATATTTTTTCCAGCGATGCACAAGATGGCACCGATGGCAGCAACGGCTCTGACGGAAGTGACGGAGATTCTGGAGAAAGTGGCCTGGAAAGTTCTAACAACGACTGTTCAACGCCTCTGTTTTCTGGGGGGCTGGGTGCACTCAACACCTGCAACGGTCAAGATACCAGTGGCGGCGATGGTGCCGATGCATCCTGTCCAGTACACGCACAAAACCAGCCCACCGGATCCGATGGGCTCGGAGATTCTCCCGGCCTAGGTGGTGTTGGAGGATGCGATGCAAACTTGATCGACAGCGCAATCGGCTGCATATGCACAACCGGGGGGCTGGCCTGCTTTGGCAGTGGAGATATCGGTACCAGCGGTGGTTCTGGCAGCGATGGTAATGGTGGGAGCGGTGCCGCTTCCAGTGGTTCCTTTAATGGATATACATGGCTCACTGTCGATGGAACCGATGGTGATACTGGGAATAACGGCTCTGGAGGCGGTGGCGGTGGCGCTGGCTCTGGTGCCGCCAACAACGCTTTGTCTTGTACGCCCGGTAACAACGTCGGCGCCACGGGCGGAGGTGGTGGCGCCGGCGGCTGTGGCGGTACCGGTGGTAGCAAGGGTACCAGCGGCGGTTCTTCCTTTGGCATCGTATACGCATGCACGAGTTCTTGCACCAGCTTACCCAGCATTACAAACAACAATATCACCTCTGGAGATGGTGGAATTGGCGGCGATGGTGGCGACGGCGGCCTTGGTGGCATCGGCGGTGAAGGTGCTATCGGTGGTTCTGCACTATCCACATTTGTGTGCACATACGATGGTGGTGCCGGCGGCGACGGCGGCAGCGGCGGAGGCGGTGGCGGCGGTGGCGCCGGTGCCGGTGGCAATAGCTTTGCCGTCTATGCAGTCAACGTTACGCCCGATAGCACATGGGTAAGCGCAAACAATGACTTAGACGCAGGGCTACCGGGTCTCGGCGGACGCGGCGGAGTCGGAGCGGATCAAACCTTCGATGGTGGCAACGGTGTCAATGGTGATTACAGCGAGCAAAACTGGGAATAAATCGCTGCGCGATACAAGGCCAGTGGTTGTATGACCACTGGTCTTTTACTTTTGTAAAGCATCGAATGGCACTCGTTACGCTTCCTCCACATACGCAAGACCATTCCAAATCGAAGATCTCCTGCTCTAAATCGCAAAGACCGCTATGCGGCAAAGAATCAACCTGCCTTTCATCACCGATCCATGGATACGCTCCATACGCTGTCCCACCAAAATGATCCCACTCGAATTCATGCGCGTGGAAAACCTGTCCAATAATTCGCCGCCGCAGGTGTGATGTGCGACGTCACAAACCAATATCGTCTGTGCGCGAAGAATATTTTGTCATCTTTTCGATGTGACCTTTCGAATATTGGAATAGAAAGCAACCTGTACGAGTATTTTTATTTTAGCGAGTAAAACTATGATTCTACTTTTGATCTCTTGTTCAAAACCCGTTGTTGTACCACCCAAATCTACATTGGAAACGTCACCCGCAACGGAAACAGAAACGGTTGTTCCCCCCCAAAAACCTTTCGTACTCCCTCGAGGACACGCCAGCAATCCGGTATGGTCCAAAGACGGTCGCAAAATTGCCTTTGAAATTAATGACTATGCAGAAAAGATCGATTTATTTGTGGCAGAATGGTCGGACGATAAACTGCAAAACCATCGGCATCTGACAGCATCCGTTTCCAGCAGCACATTCTCCGAATCAGATGGAATCGCGTACAATCCGGTATGGCACCCTTCCGGATCTGTTGTATTCGAGTCTCGTAATCAAAACACGTACAACCGACTCCTTTGGGACTCGCTCGATCCACGCCCCCCCCGAGGTTTAATCAAAGTATCCGTCCTACAACAAAATATCTCTCACACGTCTCTCTCGCCCGACGGAGAAAGTGTGCTCTTTGTTTCCGATACCACGGGCAACGGAGACATCTATCGTTGGATATTGCGAGAACAGAAACTCGAGAGCATCATCCTATCGGAAGAGCCAGAGCTCTTTCCGCAAGAATCCGTCAGCGGATCGATTGCGTATACGAGAAAGATCGATGGCGGAGAAGATATCTTCGTACATAACGGAAAAGAGTCCGTCGTGTGGGCTGCCGGAAACGGAGACCAAACCCGTCCGGTATGGGCAGGAGAAACACTGCTTTTCTTCTCGAACGAGCGCGATCACGCCGAATGGGATTTGTTGGCCGCAACGGCACCACAGGAGATAACCACCATCGCCACACATGTACGTCTTCCCATTCGCTCGAAGCCGGCGATATCACATGATTCGCAGTGGGTTGTGTACGGTCTCGAGGGACCGGAACAATCAACGCAAATTTGGTTGACCAAACTCGATGGCTCTCAAACCCTCGAGATAACAACCGATCACACCGCATGCGGGGAACCTTCCATCGTCGAACGAGATGGAAAAATCCTCCTCGCTTATACCGCTCTGCCCAACGCAGGCTCCTCTTGGCGCAAACTCTACTGGACGGATATCACCGAATCAATCCGTAAACCGTAGTTATTCAACAGTCACGAACTGTCCCCAAAGAGCAAAGTCCGGATTTTCCCCCTGAGACCAGGCAACAAAGTACATGTTGTCAAAAACATGCGTCACGGCTGGTCGGTATGGAGCGGCTGGAGGGTCACTTGCCAGCAGTATATCTGCTGTTTGTTCTCCGTCTACATCGATCGACCCATAATATACGTCATTTTTGTAGCCGCTTTGCAACCGATAGTAAGCGAACAGTACGGTACCGTCTCCGCGCGCGGCGTTCGCAAATAGGGTGTTCCCCAACCCGGAGATCGAGCGGCCATCACGCTGCAGTTCGAGAGGACTGCGTTGATGAGAATATACATGCGCCTCTCCATCCGGCTCCCACAAAACCCTTGCATATCCATTATTCTCGATGGTTGAGACCTCTCCTTGGGTTCCGTTGCTGTCTCCTTGCATATACTGAACCGCATCGTCTCCATTTTCCCAACCCACGAGATAGCGGCCATTTTGCACATCTATGTTCGGAAAAACAGCATAGGCATCTGA
>JAYYRF010000136.1:0-8616 GCA_036127535.1 Myxococcota bacterium
TTTATATAAAGGAGATGGTCTAATAACGGAAACCAAGGAGTGGCACTGCGCAGACTCTTATGTAGCAGAGAAGCTCGCACTGTGTACACCGGCCATGGAAATACGACTTCTGTCGTCTTTTTCCCTGAATTTTTCGCCGCCTGAGGGAATTGGAGTCTTTCAAGAGAAGAATGTGCAAAGGATTTATTTCGAAGAGAATATTCACCAGGTTAGAAACTACAGGGGATAATCGGGTTCTCATTTTCGGAGGTCGGGCTCTCTTCGTCTCTTGTCGCCTTTTCGAAGACACAGACTGTTATCATCCTCGACGGGAAATCGACGAGATGCATAAGAGAAGTGGTGATTACGAGCTGATGAACGCCCAGATAAGTGCAAATACGATCAAGAAAACGGCGCTCATCACATAGCGAATTATTTCCTTTCGACTCATCTGAGAAGGCGAGACAGATTCTTCGTTTGGCTCACTCCCAACTTTTTTGGTTGATTCCGTCATTTCTGTGAGTTCGTCCTCGAGTTGGATTTGGGTGATCTCATCCGTAAAGTCGTGGGTTAATTCCAAATCGTCAAACTCATCGATATCGAAAAGAGCGTCCATCGGCTGTGTCGTTTCAAATTCGATAGACGGAGACAGAAAGAATTGAAGCTGATCTAATTTTTTGAACTGCACCTGACACCAACGTTCAAGATCGGTAGGAGCAGCTTGAAAATGAAAACGAACCGCTTGCTGACGCAAACGAGGGTCGTATTGTAAAGCAGAACTAAAAAATGACCGTAAGGTGTGGTCTTCTGGATCGATTTCCTCGATAAAATCCTTCACCATCACTTCATGACTGGTCGCCAAACGTCCGGCCAAAGAGATCTTTCTCCCCAAGTAGAGCTCCAATGCCATCACTCCCAAGGAATAGATGTCCGATGTGAGAGAACAATGAACTTCAGGTGCAAAATAACGCTCATCTCCCGTCCTCGGAACCGTATCATTCGATTCCAGACGCCCCATCCCATCGATCCAGACCCCTCCCTTCTTGTCCAAGTAGACCAGATTGGGATGCAAATCACCATGAACCACGCCGTTCTTGTAACTTTGCATCAAGGTTTTGCGAACCGAATGGACGATGAACTCAATCCCCGGAACGGGGATCTGCAACCCGCGCTGAAACAGATAACCCAGGGGATAACCGTCGACATTTTGGGAGACCCAATAACTTTCCAACAGGGTGTCATTGATCCCAAAACTTTGGAGTACATACGGCGCATCGGCAATCTTTGAATACACCGACCTCTGTTCAAGATCTGCCACCAAACTGCTTGAAACCGCGGCCAAAGGGGTAATACGAACCGTCTCCCCATTGTCTACACCTGAAAAAACAGCACCGAGCCAACCATCGATTAAACGTGAGCCAACCTCTAGACGCGACATGGATTTATTCACTCCCTTTGGATGGTAGACGTGGAGTATAATACATCACCAGCGCCCACTGTAAATGGAAATGCCCAAACAAACGCCGGAGACGGTCGCACCAACAAGTGCCAAGCTGCTGACCGTATTAATCTCCAATTGGAGGGACTCCAAATCTTCGGTGGGGGTTTCGGGATTCCAAAATTGCATTTTGCGGATATGACCCCATATACCCAACCCAACAGCAATTCCGGCACTCACAGCCGCCGCATTTGCCCATTCGGGCTGCAGTCGAACCTGGTACCCCCGATTGCCCGACCATTCTAAGTAAGGAGGTATCTCTCCCGTTTTGATGGGCATCGTTCGAATTCCCTTATCCATACGATGCTGGAAGAGATTGGGCATCGATGAATCCCACAAAAGCGTCTCCTTTCCATTTAGAAATATCGAACCAGTCATCGGCCGAGACAATGTTTGAGCAGCGGGATATTCTTGGGTCTGCACAAAAGATATGTACGTTCTCAAAGGATGGTCACTCGGAAAACGAGAGATGGGAAAGGGCTCTTTGGGATCCGAGTACATCGCGGCGCGTATGTGGCCACCCATTTTTTGAAAATCACGAACCAAGTAGGCTTCCAACGCCTCTTGTTGGTGAAAACGGGCGGCTTGTCTGGGGGTCAAGATAAAATTCACGCAAGAGATTCGCGAAATTAGCTCTTCTCGTCTCGCATCAAACAGGTCGATATTTTCCTTGGAAAAAGCTTGTAATCCAGACTGTAGGAGATAATCAAAACGCCGATTTTTGAGCGTTCTGGAACAATCGGAGTAAGCAAACGCGCTGAGTAAAAACACAATCACCACAACCCTCCCGTGTACAACAAAACTCTGCCCTCCCCCTGCGAAGCACCGATCAACACATCCCCAAAGGGATCTTCGGCGTGTTCTATACCCAAAACGCTGTTTCCGCATCCAAAGGAATCCGGACAAGAAAATTGAACATCGGAATCCTCCAGCGCGTAATGCCCCGTAAAGGCACCATAGAACAAAAAGGCTTTCGACAAACTCGAAACACCGATCAAAAGTTCGGGAGAGCCATCTCCGTGCATATCGGGAACCGCATCCGCGGACCATCCTCCCTCAGATGGGAGATCAGAAAATCGTATAGACGAGTCCGAGAGCATCGTGGTTCCGCTCTGCAACGAGGGAAGAAGATAAAGTGTATCGCGTCCCGCAATCAGCAAATCGGGCAAACCATCTCGATCGACGTCTCCCATGTCGATGAGCATACGACCAGCCTCTTCCCCTGCACTCCCCATGTATGTGCCAACGGATTGATCGGTAAAAATATCCGTTTCATCAAACGGGGAGAAGAGGTAAACCTCTCCGTTCCCTCCGGTCGCTTGGGGCGCGCTGGCCACCAAGTCCCCAATTCCATCGCCGGTAAAGTCCGCTATGGGAGCTATCGCATACCCGAACTGGGTGTGGGGCTCTGCGGGACGGATAATATGTGCCGCGTTTTCAACGAGCGTTACCCTCATCAGAGGAGTTGTAAAGATGTAGATGGCGCCATCGTTTTCAAAGGCACCTGGGGCACCGATTAGCACTTCAGGAGTTCGGTTACCGAGAAGCGAACCGGATTCCATACTCTCTCCAAAACGATCGCCGGAGGCGTGGCCAACCAAAACTCCATCTGCGTATTCCGAATCATATCTGCGGGACTCCGTTGGAAAAAACAGATAGACCACACCGCTATTGGCTGCCTGACCATATCCGGTAGATGCACCAACCAAAAGACTGTCCGTATCCAACCCAACACGAATCGCCGCGGAACCGAAATTCGAATTCGACTCTTCTCCGACGAGATGGAAAGGAGATTCGGAGAGAGAACCGCCAAAATCAAGCGGATCCACAAAAATTGCTCCCTTGCCGTCTTCAAAACCGGATGCCAAAAGACCAAAACCATCTGCCAAAGAGAACAAGCGCTCCCCGACCCGTTGTTGTTCTTGCCAACCGGAGAGATGAACAGTCGCATCTTCGACGTCCTGCTGCCGGAATAGAGTGCAAGGCTCTACACTTAGGTCACAGTTATTGTCTATCTCGTCGAAACAAACCTCTTCTGCGGCGGGAGAGACGGCCGCATCGTCGTCGTCGCAATCCAGCGCATTTGGATAGAGATATGGTTCGCTCGGAGAGCAGAGACAACGATATTCGTCGCCGCCCGCAAAACCATCTGCATCTCGATCGCTATACCAATTGCGGCAATTCAAGGCATTTTCTTGAGATAAGACTCCGTCGCAATCATCATCCTCATCCGTATAGCAGTCCTCTTGTTGGTTCGGTGCCACCAAAGGGTTGGTATCGTCGCAATCGAGGGAGTTCGGTACATAACCATCATTGGGGGAGCATATTCCCAACTGGGGATCGCCATAGCCATCTGCGTCGGAATCATAAAAATAGGTCGCTTCACAATCTTTTTGAGCGCGAAATGACAATTCCGCATCACCAACAAAAGCACAGGAAAGAAGATAAAGCATAGTGCTCCCATAGCCCAGTAGGGATTATACACCTTCTCCTCCCCGCAATAAAGGAAAAATATAATTAATAATCGTGCCCTTTAACCTTGCATCAGCCATTTGATGGGCCTCGAGTGGAGCAGAATGGCGGGAAAAGATCGCCTAAGGCGCGGTGATAAACAAGGATGTAAGGTTATTAATGGAACCGTTCGCAATCGCATTGAGAATCCGATGTGTACGCCCAACAGCCAAATCTTCTCAAAATACGCGTGGAACGTCATCGGACGAAACGGGTGAAATATCAAAGTCGCCCGATACCCCGATCCTGGGTCAAAGAATGTACCCTATGAGTGGTCTTCGGGATTGCGAAAAACCTCGGGATTGACAAGATTGGGGGGCTTGCATCCACGCAAAGCGGCCAATATATTTTCCGCGGCCATCACCCCCATTTTACTCCTTGTTTTCAAGGTTCCCGAACCGGTATGCGGGCAGAGTACTACGTTTTCAAGTTCCATCAAAATGGGATGGACGGCGGGTTCTTCTTCAAAAACATCCAACCCCGCACCCGCAATCTCTCCGCGCTGCAAGGCCCAGGCCAATGCTTCTTCGTGCACGATCGGTCCTCGCGCGGTATTGATTAAAAATGCACTTCTTTTCATAATTTTGAATTCATCGACCCCGATGAGATGGTGGGTTGTGGGGTTCAAATCGGTATGGATCGAAACAAAATCACTTTGTGTCAACAATTCCTTCAAGGAGCATCGACGGCCTCCAATCGCATCCATTTGGGGCTTTGGCGTTCGACTACAGTAAAGAAGCGGCATTCGAAACCCCGCGGCACGCTGCGCGGTCGCCAAACCGATTCGCCCACCCCCAACAATCCCGAGCGTTTTTCCGGTAATTTCGCTTCCCAGCATCAGCATGGGCCCCCATCCTACGAATCGACCGGCTCTCGTGTATCGATCGGCCTCGGGGATTCGACGCGCAACAGACATCAGCAGCGCAAAGGCCATATCGGCGGTTGTATCGGTCAACGTACCCGGTGTATTGCTAATCATCTTTCCGGCGGCCGTGGCGGCCGAAATATCGATATTGTTGTAGCCCACCGCGTAGTTGGCAAAAATCATCGCCGAAGGCGCTGCCCGAAAGACTTCTTCGTCGATGGTATCGGTAAGGAGACACAAAACGGCATCCGCTCTCTTCACGCCGGCGTATAACTCGTGTCGCTCGAGAACCCTATCGTGGGGATTGACATCCAATGTGCCAATTTCGGGGGCGCTCCGCAACACTTGCAGTCCGGCATCGGGGATTCTTCGGGTAACGTAGACATGAAATCGGGACATGAAACACCTTTGAGGAATAATCCATTGGGTATAAGGAAGGAGGCTCATCGGTTCCTATCCCTACCCTTGTCATGTATCTTGTAAAAAGTAAAAAGACACGGTGATTCACGACCGTGTCTTTTCGGCTTACAGAGGGAGACTACATCCCGGAAATGGCGCCGATGGACATAAGATAATCGTGTGCGTCGCCTTCCCACCAAGATTGGGCATCTTCGTCATCGAGGAGTTGCCAAACCGCATAGGATACGATCAAATTCGAGATGTTATTGCGAATCTCTTCGGTGGTAAATTGAGAACTTCCTCCGGAGCACCCAAGCTCACAGGTGAGATCCGTTGGGTTTTCGTAATCGCAGTGGCCGGATTCTGTTACGAAGTAGGCTTCGCCGTTGGAAGCGGCTTGATACGAGGATAAGCCACTGTTCCAACTGTTGCACAGACCGCCTACACCGAAAAGACTATAGACCGGTATGGAAAGTTGGGCAGCTTCTTGCGAATGATCCCCGCCGAAGGTTTCCACCGAGTCGAGTCCCAAGACCGCGATGGTACGAGAATCCAAGCTGCCGGCCTCGAGCGCCGCGATGCCGCCATTCGAGTGGCCGATGTACACAATATTGTTTTGCAGACCGAGATAACCAACCAATTCGACAACTTCTTCTGCATTCAGGTCGGGATTCGAATCGAAGGCTGATGAATGGGGCACCGTCATGACCAACGTGGGGACACCCCAACTGGCGAGGACTTCGGCGGTTCCGGCATGATGTCCGAGGTTTCGGATAAAGCCGTGAATAATGACGGCCATACCTGCGGTGGAGGCTGTAGAAGGATTGTATACTTCATATTCTAAATCATAGCCGGTAGATGCCGTAAAGGTGCCACCGTCTACAGATACGGAAATTCCACCGTTTTGGGCAAAATCAACGAAGTCGTTGGGATCGGTATCGGGTGCATCCGGATCCGGCGTAGATGTTTCTTGTGCGGTGAGATTAAAGCGCACTTCGTATTCGGTCTGACCGACACCGTCGAGTTCCGCAACACCGGTGTAATCAACCAGCAATGTGGTGTCGTTGTCTTGCCCTTCCCATGCGAGTTCGAAGGGACTACCGAAGGCGCTGAGGGAGGAGATCATACCGTTCAATTCACCGTTGGCATTCGCGGTGGCGGTAAATACGGGATTTTGGGATCCGAGCGGAATGCCAAAATCGCAATTGCCATTTCCGGAAAGAGAGGTCTCAGAGTTATATCCGATGCTGAAGCCGCCTGCGCAGGTGCTGTCGCCGTACGACGTTTTTAAAACGATTTCGAAGTCGCCCGCGTAGGAGCTCAATTGTGGCTCGTCGGGATCGACTGGGTCGTCGCTGGGCTCGGAGGTCGGCTCGGAGGTCGGCTCGGACGTGGGTTCGGACGTCGGTTCGGACGTGGGTTCACTGCTTGGCGTAGGAATCTCGATATCCTCTTCGGAGAGGTCGAGATCGAAGCGTACTTCGTAGGGAGTCACACCGGTGCCTGGAATGTCAGAGGAGGAGGAGTGGTCGACCGAAAGTTTTCCATCGGCGTCTAAGCCATCCCATGCCAACTCAAACTCGGTACCAAAAGCGGTAAAACCAGATGCAAATCCTGAAATGGAACCATCTTCGGCTGCGGTTGCCCGAAACGTCGGGGTTTGATCGCCCAAAACACCGGTAAAGCTACAGCCGCCCAGACCGCTCAATTCGGTGTCGGTATCGTATCCGATCTTCATGAGCCCGGCGCAGGTGTCATCACCGAAATTGGTGTACAAAACAACCTCAAAATTACCGGTGTAGAAGCCGACTTCTTCTTCGATAACCGGCATTTCCTTGTCCGGTGAGCAAGCAAAAAATGGGGTAAGTAACGATATCATAAACATAATCATCTCCGGGAACAAAAAGGAGATAACAGCGGCATGGAGAAAAACGAATTTCATATTGTGACAAACAAGTGAATACCTACTCATGAGAAGATTATAATTTCATTTCTTGGAACAAAATCGACTTCAGACGTACGTTAAGGCTCACAAAAAACCATCAAAATATAGACTTTTTTTTTCGCAAACTGTCTTCTACAGACCGCGCATCCATTCCGATCGCAGCGGTATCTCACCGCTCAACGCCATATCGAGTACCGTCAGAATCTTGGCTTTGTCTTGGGGAAGAGTCCCGCCAATGGGAAGATAATTGGAGGCGTGGTTGGTTCGAAAAATCGCATTTTTCACGTCCAAACCGTCGATGAAGGTGTGGAGTTCGCGAAGCAGTTCGGGAACCTCGGGCAGTGTAAATTTGCCGCGCTTCTCCATTCTTGCGAGTGGCGTGTTGGGCACAACGGTGAGAGTCAGGGCGGATAGAAAGTCTGGGTCCATGGCCGAGGCGAGTCGCGCCGACGCTTCGGCATGCTCTTGGGTGCGTTTGACACCCCCTGCCCCGAGCAAAAATATCACCGATTGCTTCATCCCCGCCGCTTTGGCTTTTTTGGATGCTTCAACATGGTCATCAAAGGTAGAACCCTTGGCGATGCGCTTGAGCACCACGTCGTCACCAGACTCCGGGCCGATGTAGAGCTGTTTGAGTCCAAGTTCACGCAAGCGCAAGAGCTCCTCGGGTGTCTTTTCGAGGATGTTGGAGGCCATCGCGTAGCAGCTGACGCGCTTGAGGTGGGGAAAGAGCCGATTGGCGGTGTTGAGAATGGCTTCCCAGTGCGACATGGGGAGAATCAACGCATCCCCATCGGCGACGAAGATCTTGCTCAGGCGCGGACCGTAGCGGCGATATGCGGTTTCCAAATCGGCGAGGGTTTCTTCGAGCGGGCGGACGCGAAATTGGGGTTTGTCGCGGTACATGTCGCAGTAGGTGCACTTGTTCCAGCTGCAACCAATGGTGGCCTGGAGGATGTACGCATTGGCCTCAGATGGCGGGCGATATATCTTTCCTACATAGCGCATATTTTCTCTCTTGTTTTTTGGGCTTTACCACAATCTTACCACATCTTTACCACATCCCCACCGCATTGCACAGGTGAAGATGGGTTCAACTTTTTGATGTTTGTACGAGTGCTCTGAGAGTGGGAAAAATCTTTTTTGATCTTTTTTATCTTTTGAAAATCAAAAATGAAAAGTACTGGGTACGGTCAAGCCTGTCAGAGTAGTCTCTGTATAATGGCTACTAAAAGAAGTTCTCAACAATCTTCCGAAGGAACACTTTCAGATACAAAGCAGTATTAAGTCTTCACGCCTTGCATAAACATCGACGCAGACTCTCTGGTTACATTATGGTCACAGAGAAGATACTTTCTTTGCCAACAGAATGGTATGTTGCCGGCAATCTGCGTCTTGCGGAACAAAGTCCAGCAATTG
>JAYYRF010000137.1:0-15349 GCA_036127535.1 Myxococcota bacterium
AGAGCTACCCAAAGAAATGCAGGTCAAACTCCTCCGGGTTCTACAAGACGGTAGCTATGATCGCGTCGGTGGGGTGCAGAATAAAAAAGTTGATGTGCGCCTCATCGCAGCGACCAACCGCGATCTTGGCAAGGAAGTGCAGGAAGGTCGATTCCGAGAAGATCTTTTCTATCGCCTCAATGTAGTTCCCATTCAATTGCCTCCCCTGCGCGATCGTACGGAGGACATTCCGCTTCTCGCGCAGCATTTCCTACAAAAGTTTTCCGACAAGTTCCAACGTAAATTTATGGGCATTGCCCCCACAAGTCTAAAACTGCTGATGAATTACAACTGGCCTGGAAATATTCGAGAGCTCGAAAACGTAATCGAGCGCAGCGTATTGTTGTGTGATGATACAGAAAATCAGCTTTTGGATATTCGTCAGTTAAACCCACTACCAAGCAGCAACAAAACCAATCCCAACATGGGTCTAAAAGAGTATATCCGCGAACAAACCTCAATTCTCGAGCGTAAAAAAATTGAAGAAGCACTACAAGAAAGCGAAGGAAATGTCACACATGCAGCCAAAGCTTTAGGAATCAGTAGAAAATCTCTCCAATTAAAGATGCGAGACTATGATCTAAGAGATTAAGATATGTACACTATCCCTCTAAAGAGTCAGTAAAGAATGTCTATCCTCCTTCTACAACGCTTGGTCTTTGCCGGAGCCGTCACCGACGGACCAGGAGCCATGCACGGAAATGTCGGAATTCGATCACAATTCCAATTTGCGTACGACGAATTAATCGAATCGGAAACCAATGTGGGCATGCGAGACTATTCGTCGCACACATTTACACAATATGTTGAATTTGCTCCCATCCGTAGTCTGTCCGTTAGTCTATCGCTCCCGATTTATCAGGAGAAATACCATTTTCGTGGCATATCCGATATGGAATTTGCTCCGACACTCAATACGGGCAGCTATCTCAATTCCGAGCCATCTACGGATTTGGAAAGAAGTGGATTCGGAGTAGGCGGAGCAACCATCGGCGTATATCTCTATCCGTTTCACAATAGGTTATGGGAAGAACGCGCGGATAGAGGAGCTTGGAAACTCGGCATCGCATACCGATTCGGAGCAGGACAACACTTCTACACAAGCAGCGATACCGGTAATCGAGGAGCAGGACCAGGAGCATCCGCTTTTCAGTTTTATGGCGCCTTCAGTTCTACCAATCGAACCGGCTCTCCCTATGCAGAGATCTTGACAACATCCAGTGGGGTATGGACCGGAGACATACGGGATGATGATGGAAATCTTCTTATATCCAACGCAGAACTGCGTCCCGCATCCAGTGTAGATTTACGGGTAGGAAATGAATTTACATTATGGGAGGATACCGCCTTTGCCCATTTTGTGGAACTCGACCTTTACAGTCGTTTCAACTACGAATCGTGGGCAGATCTGCCCAGTGGGGTTCTACTGCCCAATACACTCAAAGCTTACGATACATATGTAATCAATCGCTCGGAAGTCCTGCGCGCAGCCGGTGGATTGGGAACAAACATTCAATACAATTCATACTATCACGCAAGACTGGCTGTAGAAGCTGGATACATGTCCCCACAAAGTATCGAGCATTTGTATCCTATCAGCACCAACGGAACCTTCCATTGGGGACTTCTCTTCGAATTCCGATTTCGATACAGAACGACGGCTACTTGATCCTTTGAAGACGATTGTACGCCTCTCTTTTGGATATCCCCCACAAAGACGCCAACTGTTCAGCGATACCTTTCAGCGTATCCTTGTGTACTGTATCGTCTTCAACGGCCTTACCGGGACCAATAACCAAGACCAACTCCCCTTTGACGGGATCTTCGGGAAACAGCAAAACCGGCATTCTTCGAACTTCCTCATATTTTTTCGTCATCTCTCGACACATTGTAACTTCTCGATCGGGCATCAAAACTTTGAGATCTCGTATAATCTGCCCGATTCGACGTCCTGATTCTAAGATAACCAGCGTACATTCCTTTTGAGACGCATCGATCAACCAGCGTCGTCTAGGGCCGGTCTTACGGGGTGGAAAACCCAAGAAGAGGAAGGGGGAGATCGGGAAACCGCTAACCGCCAGCGCCCCCGTCAAAGAAGAAGGCCCAACAATACTGTAAACAGAGACGCCGAGTTGGTGGGCCGCGGAAACAACGAAGCGCCCGGGATCGGAAACGGCTGGTGTTCCTGCGTCGCTCACCAAACCGATATGCTTCCCTTCCTCCCACATTCGCTGCAGCATGGGAATTCGACGCGACTCGTTGTGAGCATGAAGACTCTCTAAACGCGGACAATCCAAGCCCAATCCAGAAAAAAGTTGTCGTGTATGACGGGTGTCTTCGCAAAATATCACATCGCACTCTGACAAAATTGATCGCGCACGTGGCGAAAGATCGTTTAAATTGCCGATTGGTGTTGCAATAACGTACAACATTTCACTCTCCATCAAAGGCGTTCGTGATCCAGTCTAAACCGGCTCGGGTTGCAAAACAGACAACCAGTTCCAATTCTTCATATGAATGCTCTTCTACCGAAAGCCAGTGGGAGACCGATAATCGTATACGACGGCGTTTTTTTGCATCCACACGCCCGTAATCCATTCGTCTCTTGGTCGTACCTTTGACCTCGACAAACCAAAGCCTCCCTTCTTTGATCGAGACGATGTCTATCTCTCCATACGGTGTATGATAATTTTGGTTTAAAATAGACCAGCCCAAGCGCCGCAGTTCGCGGGCCGCTTGGGCTTCAAAATTCTTACCGATCTTCGTGCTCGACAGAGAAAGACCTACTTCTTTTTCTTGTATGTACGAATTTCTTTCAGGCGTGCCTTCTTGCCGCGTAACTTACGCTGGTAATAGAGCTTCGCACGACGAACCTTGTGACGCGCTTTCACCTCAACCTTTACCACCAAAGGACTATACAGAGGGAATACACGTTCCACACCGACGCCGAATGATTCTTTGCGAACGGTGAAGGTCGATCGCGGTCCACCGCGATGAAGAGCGATGACCAGTCCTTCAAATACCTGTATTCTCTCTTTCTTCCCTTCTGTGATGCGAGCGTGTACGCGAACGCGATCACCGACGCCCGGAAGCTTACGCTCATTTTCTTGTACTAATTCTTTTTCTAAGTCTAAAATTGAAACCATTTTTTTCCCTTCGCTGAATGTAAATAACTTGGCATGAAAACCAATCGGGATTTTTAGCCTATAAACTAAAGCACTCTTATTTATTCTGTATCCCTTTCTCTGTCAAGCCACTTTTGCATAAGATCAGGACGCAGATGTTTGGTAAGCATCAAAGAACGGTCTTCACGCCACTTTCGAATCCTTTCATGGTGGCCACTCAAGAGGATCTCCGGAACATCCCAGCCATTGTATGTGCGTGGACGCGTGTAGGCAGGCGCTTCCAACAAACCGTCCGAGAAGGACTCTTCTTTTAACGATTCTTGGTTTCCCAACACACCTGGTCGATGTCGGGCGATCGCATCGATCATAACGAGCGCCGCCAATTCTCCTCCTGTCAAGATGTAATCGCCCAAAGAAAGACTCTCGTCGACCAAATGTTCACGCACTCTCGCGTCGACCCCCTCGTAATGTCCACAGAGAAATACAAGATGAGGATGTTTGGACAAACGCACTGCATCGCTATGATGAAAGCGCTTCCCCACAGGATCCATCAAAACAACGTGGGTGTCCGGTGTGCGCACTTTTTGAAGAGCCGCATCGATAACATCAATCCGCAAAACCATACCACAACCACCTCCATAGGGGGTATCGTCCACTTGTTTATAACGGCCGATGCCCTCATCTCGCAGGTTGTGAACACCAACTTGAAGTACATTGGCCTTTTGCGCTCGCCCCAAAATACTGCTTTGTAAAGGACCGACAAACATATCGGCGTGCAGTGTCAAAATGTCGATGTGAAGAGGCCTATTCATCGGGCACCACAACACCATGCTCCAAAGAGACGAACAATATATCTTCTTCGGTGTTGGGGATGTAATATATCTCTTCCTTGTTCTCTACAACCCAGACTTCACTTTCATTTTGTATGATTTCGACGATGTCTCCAAGGTATTCACCGGACTCGGTGTGGACTTTCATCCCCAATAACTGGTGGATATACCACTCTCCATCAGGCAGAGAAGGTAAATGCGCCTTTGGAAAAAATATTTTCGTGCCCTTCAAGCGTTCAGCATGCTCTCTCGAGCGACACGAATCCAGTTGCCCAATGATCTTTTTACCTGCCCCGGAGCGAACGCGTATTTGATCTTCGTACAAGGACTCCGCATTCGCGCGCAAAAAAACTTTCCGTTTCTTGAATAAAAATGAACTCTCTGGATTGTGTAAGAATACACGCACCTCGCCTTTGACCCCAAAAACGCCGGATATATAACCGAGACAAACCATTTCCTTTGGGGTGTCTGAAAAGCGCTTCAAAAATTCAGAGGGCATGACAAACCGACGTGTAATGGTTCAGACCACATAAAGGAATGGTCGTGCTGAGAGTACTAGTTCTCTTGAGAGGTATCCTCTTCCGCGTCTTCGTCCGAATCCTCTTCTGTTTGTTCTGCATCGACCGAATCACTCGTCTCGGCGTCGGACGCTTCTTCGCTGGAATACGGATCTTCTTGAAACTGCTCGACCACTTCGATCATGGGTTTTTTATTACCGCTGGTCAAAGAAACGACGTGCTGAATGGAGAAGATTTTTTCTTTGGGCAGATTTTCTCTATCTTCTGGGTGTACCTGTAGTTCGATGAGCAAAGAAGCTTCTCCCTCAACAATGTTGAGTTGCAAGGCGGTGGGATGCGTAAGGAATGGGTGAACCAAATGAGAAATGAGTTCTTCCATACCTTATCCCTCTTGGTTTTGTGCTTTAAACTTTTTGATCAGGCTTGCGGCTGTTTCGGTTGGCTGAGCTCCAACACTTAACCAGTACTCTACGCGATCCATCTTTAGACTAATCTCTTTTGACTCTTCGCTGAGCATCGGATTGTATGTTCCCAAAATTTCAATGAAACGACCATCGCGAGGAGCGCGAGAATTCGCTGCTACAACTCTGTAGAATGGGTTTCTTTTTCTTCCATGACGAGCAAGACGGATCTTAACCATGACAGGTCTCCAAAAAATAGGTAAAAGTTTGACAGCCTCTTTTATAGGAGGGGCGTTTATCTGTCAAGCATAAAACCGCTCTTTGATTGCAAAGAGTTCATTAAAGAGGAATATTTCCGTGCTTTTTGGGCGGATTGTGATCGCGTTTGTTTTCCAGTGTGGAAAAGGCGTCGATCAAACGCTTCCTCGTTTCTCTGGGCAAGATAATTTCATCGACATATCCCAAATCTGCCGCACGAAAAGGCGTGAGAAAGGCATCGCTGTAATCTGAAAGCATCTCTGCTTTCAAAGCCTCGCGCTCTTCTTCGGTCGCACACGCAGCCAGTTTTTTACGGTGGACGATTTTAATCGCGCCGTCACCACCCATGACGGCGATCTCGGCGGAGGGCCAAGCGAAATTGAGATCGGCGCGAATATGCTTAGAGTTCATAACACAGTACGCTCCACCATATGCTTTTCGCGTAATCAAGGTCACCTTTGGTACCGTTGCCTCAGCAAATGCGTAAAGCAGTTTTGCACCGTGCTTTATGATACCACCCAACTCTTGATCGAGCCCCGGCAAGAATCCAGGTACGTCTTCAATACACAAAAGCGGGATATTAAAGGCATCGCAAAAACGGACGAACCGCGCCGCTTTGAGAGAACTGTTAATGTCCAGCGCCCCAGCGAGATGCGCTGGCTGGTTGGCGACCACCCCGATGCTCTTACCGCCCATACGACAGAAACCCACAACAATGTTTTCGGCGTAATTGGGCTGAACTTCTAAAAAGAAGCCCTCATCAGCTAAACTCTCAATGACGTCTTTTATATCATAGGGCTGATTTGCATTCTCTGGAACCAAGTCGTCGAGTTTGCTACAAAGGCGATCTGTCGGATCAGAAGAAGCTTGAAACGGTGCTTCTTCCATGTTGTTCTGCGGTAAGAAGGAGAGAAGCTCTCGCAGCAGATCCAAAGCCGCTCGCTCGTCCGGTACAGCAAAGTGCGCCACTCCACTCTCCGAGCAATGGGTATCCGCACCGCCGAGTTTTTCTTTGGTTACTTCTTCTCCCGTAACCGTCTTCACAACTTCGGGTCCCGTAATGAACATGTAAGATTTTTTTTGTACCATAATTAAAAAGTCTGTAAGTACCGGAGAGTACACCGCACCACCCGCACAAGGCCCCAAAATAACGGAGAGCTGTGGCACCACCCCACTCATCATAATGTTGCGTAAGAAAATGTCCGCATAGCCACCCAAGGACGCGACTCCTTCTTGAATGCGAGCGCCACCTGAATCATTCAATCCGATGATCGGTGCACCATTCTTGGCGGCCATATCCATGATTTTACAGACTTTTTGAGCCTGAACTTTCGACAAGGAACCACCAATCGAAGTGAAGTCGTGCGCAAAAAGATAGACCAATCGACCATTGACACGCCCGTATCCGGTCACAACCGCATCCCCAAGAGGACGTTTCTTCTCCATACCAAAATCGTGACAATCATGGGTTCGGAAGCGATCCAGCTCTTGAAATGAACCTGGGTCAAGGAAGTACTCCGCACGCTCTCGGGCCGTCATTTTGCCAGCAGCGTGGTGTTTTGCCACGGCTTTCTCCCCTCCTGCCGCCAATGCTTTTCGATTCATTTCTTCCAAGCGATCTACTTTCGATTGTTTTGACATCTGTACTCCTCATTCTAAAAATTTCAGTGTCCTGAGACAAATACGCTACTGGGAATCAGTTATGCTAATCTATATGCAAATACAAATATATATTCATGAGGATTATTATGAAATTAGGAATCATTCCACTCCTTTTACTCGCGTGTGGCGATACCAAAACCAATTCTGACACAGATTCCGTCGAAGACACCAGCGGTGCAAATGATACCGATATTGTTGTGGGCGACCCAAGCGACTATGATTCAGGGTGCTTTACCGTCGATGGAGGCGATGGATTTGCCAACTTTAACGATGCCATGCTGTTCACCCAAGAGGGCTCCACCATTACATTGGTCGACTGCGAAAATTTGCAGCACGAAGAAGCTTGGATCATAGACAAGTCAATTTCGGTGATCGGCGTACCCGACTTTGTTTTGGTCGCCCCCGTCAATGAAACCGCCATCACCATCCAATCGGACAATGTGAGCATTGAATCGCTTGTCATCGAAAGCACCCGCTCAGGAATTTCCATTGAAGAGTCCAACGGTGTAACCTTACGTAATGTTGACGTGATAGAAACAGGAAACTGGGCTGTTAAGGCCGTCGACTCCAACGATCTCGTCATCGACAGCAGTAATTTTCAACTCAACGGATTCGGGGGCGTCAGCCTCAGCGGCGGCTCCACTACCGTCACGACCTCGGATGTCTCGAACAATACAGCGGTGGGTATCAAAGTAGAACAAGGAGGACTCCTCTCAGTATCGAACAGTACCTTTACATTCAATACTCCCACAGATCCAACCAGCCCTTCTGACGGAATTGGTATATGGCTACTCGATGGTTCCGTTCTGACGAGCAGTAATAATATTTACGACAACAACTTCTTTGCCGGTGTACAGTCGGACAACTCGGACATTTCGCTTTCCGGAGATCAATTGACCAACTCCATTGGTGCCGGTGTTTGGACCGATATCGGTTTTGGTACAACACTCTTGGAAAATGTGACTCTCACCGATAATATGAACTACGGGATCGTATCCCAAAGCTCCGGAGACTTTACGCTTCTCAATAGCACAATTACCGGAGATCCGGAGACCAGTCCCAACAATACTGCAGAGGAATGGCGAGACAACGGACTGAGTGGAACCGGCCTCTACACTTCTGCAACCAATGTAGACATCCAAGGATTAGACCTTACTGGATATAACAACTGCGGCCTGTACGCCGCATCGGAAGAGACAGATGCTACCCTAAACCTACAAGATAGCAACGTCCACGATCTCGGGCGTTTGGGTGGCTTCGTCTTTGGGTATACCTCGACCATACACAACTCCACTTTTTCCACCATCTCTGATCTCGACGAAATCAGCGCAAGCGGTTTGTATGAAATCTGCTATACGGTCGATAGGTATGCCGGCTTGGTTGGCGTATCAGCTGATTTCACCATAACCGATAGCACAATCAGCCAAAGCGCGTCCTATGGCCTAAGTCTAATCGATGGCTCGGCCACGATTACCGGAACCACGTTCAGCGGCAACAAATGTTCCGGCGCCATGATCTTCAAATCGTCTGCAGAAATCGATCAAGCGACCATGGAAGAACCAAACGGAGAATACAGTAACTTCGGTGCATCGGTATATGGCTATGAAGCGTCATTGCTTCGCATAAGCAACTCAGACTTTCAGCCTGAAACCAGCAGTTTCAATAACAATTTTCATATTTCACTGTACAACACCGAACGAGTTGAAATCGAGAACAACACCTTTACCGGCGGATATTATGCTGTATACGGTGTCGGATCAGAAATTTCAGCAACGGAAAATACCTTTAGCGAACAAAATATGTATGGCTATGCGGTGCGAGTGCGCTACGATAGCGACCCCTCAGACAGTGCTGACTTGCAACACACCTTTTCCGGAAATACCTACACGACCGCTAATTCTGGAACCTATGGTATCGATTGCGAGGGTGCGGGTTCCTTAACAATTTCCGACGAGCAGTTCGTGGACTTCTCCGGGAGTTACCCCATATATACAAAAGGTTGCTCTACGGTTGTAGAGGATGTCAGTTTCACCAACATATACCAAGGGCCAATGCTATATGGCGGCAACCACGAGTGGAGTGGTATCGGATTTAACAATGTAAGCTCCAGTGTCATGCAGTTTAACGAATGCCCAACTTACTATTGTCCGACTCAAAACCCCATGTTCGTAAACATCAGCAATGCGACCTTTACCAACGTGGCAACCAACTCTTACAACAGTGTTCTACGGTTTTATACCAGCAACTCGACCGACGCTCCCATCACCGCTTATCTCGACGATATCGAGATGTCTGTGGTCGGCGGAGATGCGATCAGTGCGGCCCAAGCAACGATCGAAGGCTCCAACACGTCCATCACAAGTGTAGACGGAGACGCATTTGAGTTCAGTTCCGGCGCGGTTGCAAACCTTACGGGTATTTCCATCGATGCAATTGCGGGTAGAGGAGTCTATTGCTCAGATTGCACCCTTGCGTTGGACAACAGCAGCATCGAAAATACCAATCTCAACGGCTACTACCAATCCGGCGGAACCGCAAGCCTATCCAATGTGGATTTCAACAACAACGGTACCCCAGACGCAAGTGGTGCCATTAATCTCGTCGGTGGTGAGCTAATCGGGGACTCCTTGAACATATTAAACAGTGCATACGATGCTGTCACGACTTCGTCTGGGAGCACACTCAA
Organism: Myxococcota bacterium; assembly: GCA_036127535.1. Lineage (GTDB taxonomy): Bacteria > Myxococcota_A > UBA796 > UBA796 > UBA796. The sequence goes on from JAYYRF010000137.1 coordinate 9,520, forward strand.
TCTGAGCAACAGCACGGTACAAGCCGCCCTTGGCGATGGTCTTCACATCGACGGCACCACAACCTTGACAACCAATAACATCACGGACAATGCCGAATTTGGTTTGGTGTGTGACGTCAACTCTGCGGTCACATGTGATCACAACAGCTACAGCAATAATACTTCGGGAGAGCAAACGGGATGCGACGCAACCTGTGGTCAAGAGCCCGAAGCAGAGACAACTGATCCCGTCGAAGAAGATGATGGGAACTAGTCCTTAGCCGGGTCCAAGGTCTTCAACGGACTCTTGAAGAAGAACCGAACCATTAAACTCAACCGTGGCCTCTACCTCTTTCACCGTTCGAGCGTATAGGCCTTTTTTCGTGGGCACTCCTTCAGATCTCACTTCCCAGTATACGCCTCCATCGTAATCCCACTTCATGGAGGCATAGGGTGGGGCAATCAAAAGAAGAGCGCCATCCTCTAAGCGCGTAAAGGAAGGGGTTGGACGGTTTTGAATCAGTCCGGAGGGTACGATCAGATCGACATCTTCGCCCCCTCTGATTTCCGATTCAAAGGCGAGTACTTCATACTCAAATCTCGGTAGAAGGACACGGGCATTGGGAGTCTGCAGATTCCAAGAATCGATACTCCCCTTTCCGACCCGTGTACCCGTCCACTCGAGTTGCAATACCGTTTTTTCTTTCGGCCCTTTTCCTTTCCACTTTTCTTCGACAACCGATCGCAAGCGAAGATGTGATGAAAATTCATCTTCCTCTACTCGCAGCACTCCGCGATGAAGCAACTCGATATGCAAAGAGAGTCCCCCACCCAGCAAAGCACGAGATATACGATTTACCTCTAGAATGTCTATGGTTGGTTGAGGTAGCAATTCGGTGTACCGACCCGTTTGAATCATAGGCTGAAAATCCGGGTCTTCCACCACCAAGACTGGATCCGCATCTTGGTTGTGGTATAGAATTAAAAGTTCACGAGCCGCTGCTTCGTAATCGCCGGATTGAGACAATAATGCCGCTTTGTTGTAGCGAAAGTCCCCATTTCCCGGATTCTTTGCAAGCGCCTCCTCGAAAAGGGCGAGTGATTCCTTGAACGATCCATTTTTTTGGAGGGCCAGTGCTTCCCAATGCAACAATTCCATTGAAGCGGGATCCAACGTCCTCGCTTTTTGAAACCGGTCGACTGCCTGATGGTAGTCTCCTTTTTCCCAATGCTCCTTTCCGGCTTGGTAGTGCTCCACAGAACGGCGTAACGGATCCACCTCTTGCGTATTACAGGCTAGCCAAAGAGCGATCATCGACGCAGTCCAATCATGGCAGCCAAACGACCCGATCGGTTCCCATCTCGGCGATAGGAATGAAAGTTCGGATCTCCATAGGTGCAATGCGGTAGCACCTCGATATTGCTCACACCCGCCTGCTGTAATTGGTACTCGGCTGCTTTTTTTAAGTCCGCATGGGGTTTCGGCTGTCTTTCTTGCACAAATATCTCTTTGGGAACCCCCGAAGCAATGATGCCTTCAATCACTTCGTTCCCCACCTCATAATTATCGACCGAAATACATGGACCAACAGCCGCAGCCTTGGGGTTTTTAAGTTTTCGCAGTGTTTTTCCAATGATACCATTCGCAATACCGCGCCAACCAGCATGAATGGCCGCTACGCTTCCCTCGCACTCGACGAGAACCGGAACGCAATCCGCCGTGCGAATGGCAACAACCAAACCCGGTTGATAACAAATCAGAGCATCCGCACGACCCAGTAAGCCGGACTCAGCCGCTACAAGCGCCACGTCACCATGCACTTGTGTGACCAACGCAAAACCGTATTCATCACCGAAGAAAGAACCCGATGTTTCCCAGTCGCTAGACTGTGGGGACAAATCGAAGGCAGCGGTACTAAATCCGTGAACGACGGCGTTGGAAAAGACGGTGGAAGAAAGAAGCATGGTATTTCTCACAAGCGAGGTACGGTTATCATACCAACGCGGGCTGATCCTTTTTAGAGGTATTCCTCTTCGGATATGAATACTATATCGCACAAAGACGGAAAGAAAAAACACACCGCAAAAGATCGTTCCGAGTGCGTCTTATTGGTCAGCGGGAACGTCGATATGTATCGCGAGAAGCTGTTGCAGCAATCGAAAACGATGATGAAGACGTTTCAATTGTTCTCGACGAGCATCGTCGTTCTCTCCCGGATCGATCGTCGCATTTTGAAGAGCGGAAATCCGCTCAAGGAGAATCTGAATTGTATCCTGCAGATTGTTTTTTATCCGCTGTCCATTTTTTTCTTTCACCACATTATTTTGGTTCTCTCGATTTCGATTGCGGTGATTCCAAAGGTATTGAACACCGACAAAGGTCGCCGTGCCGAGAAAGAATGCCATCCCGATCCCGGGCAACATTCCCAAACCGAAACCAAGGGCAGCGAGACCCGATGTTATACCGGCCGCACTCAAACCAATGGCCGATCCGGAAAAATAAACCGCCGCCAAAGGAACGCCGACAGCCGCTAAACCCGAAGCGGCCTGCTGCATCGCCTCTGTCGCAGCATCGTCGTCGACTCCTCGCTCGCGAACTCTCCTCGCCTCTAAAACAAAATCTTCCATTTTGCGTCGTTGGTCTTCGGTAATGCCAAGAAATGTAGCTGCTCGATACATTAGCTCTCTCTCTGCTTTCACGATCACATCATCGGCGAGTGCAACTTCTACCAGTTGCATAAATACGCCAAATCGCAACTCCAGTGAAGCGTTTTGGAGAACCTCGAGCATGTCGTATGGGTTGGGATTAGAAACGATATAACGAAGGACTTGTTCCCGAGCTCCTGCACTCAAGCCATCTGTATTTATCGCTTCAAACATGACGGACAACTCGTCCTTACTGGTAAAACCGTCAATGTTCGCCATCGTGGTCAACAAGCCATAGAATGCAACTTGGTGGGCTTCGGGTTCCCTTGAAAATTGAAATTCTTTGGTCATTCGCTCCTCCAACGCAGTCGAAATATGGAACACTATATTCAAAATGAACCGTATAAACACGTCGAACGAGTGGGATTTTACACATTTTTCGTTGAAGGCATAGATACGAACCGGAAACCGCGTCCGGGATCTTTACTCGACGCATAATCGCCACGTCGAAAGGTTGCACGGGTGAGCATCGAACGACTCGACCAGCCACCGCCCCGTACGATGCGAGCCGGTGATGGTGCCTCGATGACCGGATCGACACAAGTGCCACGTGTATAGGCATTGGACAGCCATGTATCCCACACCCACTCCCATACATTACCACACATATCGAAAAGACCATGATGGTTGGGCCGCTTGGCAGCGACCGGTGCCGAGGTCGTCGAACTGTTTCCTTGAAACCACGCCACCTCTTGTATATCGTTGCTACCGGCGTAAATGGTCTCAGAATTCCCACGGGCAGCGTATTCCCACTCAGCCTCGGTCGGCAAACGATAACCATCCGCATCTTGGTTCCATCGAATTTGTCGAGCGAGATTGTCTACGGCATCACTGAACACATTTCTTTGGTTTCGACATGTATCGGACAAACCTTCCGGAACCACATAGACGGCACTTTTACCCTGCAAGAGACTCAACCGGTTGCAAAATAAAATAGCATCGCACCAGCTTACTTGTTCCACAGGACGCGAGGCTCCCAAGAAGCAGCTGGGGTTGTACCCCATCACATATTCGAAAAGAACTTGGGTACAAGCATAAGCACAAACATTGACCCCTCTTGTAAGTGTCACGGTATGACGCGGCGTTTCTTTGATTTCAACTTGGGTGTCGTGCGGAAGAGCTCCCATTGAAAATGTAGACGGGGGCAAAGAAATTTGACGCAAAGAGGACGATACGAGCGAAGACTTTTCGGTGTCTTTTAGATCAACCGATGTTGAATGGACTTGGAAAACCATTCTGTCGAAAGTGCCACGTTTCCACAATTGAAAGAGAATGGGACTATACACCTCCAACGATGGCAGGAAGGCGCACAAGTCACGCATAGCAGTATGGGGAATGTTGAGATCACCTGCGGGAACCAAAAAGCCATCTTGGGCATCAAAAAGAGAGAAAAATATCGGAAGAGATTCAGAACTGAGCGAAACAAAGTCCTCGATTAATCCCATGCGGAGAAGACGAATGTATTGTGATCGTTCTTGACACCACGCAGCAGGCTCTTGACGAATGAGCCCGTCCCACAATGCACGCTGATGATTATAGAGGTCGAGAGGTTGCATGAAGTATCCACTTATTGGGGTATCGGAAACAAAGGAGCATGCAATAAATTGGAGAGAATATCTAAGCGATAAGATTAAGCATCCTGTAGATAGGGATTCTCTTTCTCTAGCATTTCCACCATAGAAGATGACAAAAATGTGCGCGGTATAACCCCTTCTCGAAGCTGCTTGCGAATCGCAGAGCTGCTGACGGTCGGAAAGGACACCGCCCCCTTGGGGCTATCGTAACCACCTCTACCAACAATAATTGGCGAATATCTTGATTCAATTTTATCCCAACGGTTCCATTTGGGTAAGTCAGGGATTACATCCGCTCCAATAACCAATGAAAATCGGTGCTCCGGATGCCGTGCCTGTAGTGCATCAAGAGTATTGATCGAATAAGACGGAACCGGCAAAGAGGATTCGATGTCCGACACCTTGATGCGAACATCAACATCTGTTTGCATTTGCTGACACCAGGCCAAACGGAGGGTATATGGAGCCAGTCTTTTGTCATGTGTACTCTCAAAGGCGTGTCGAAATACCGGAACCATCCATACCTCATCTACTTGATCTGTCCACAAGAGCCAACTCGCCACCATCGCATGCGCTACATGTGGAGGATTGAAACTACCACCATACACAGCGATTCGCATAGACACCTCCCAGAATAAACATTAGCCGATTCTTGTGCGAAGCGTTACTTAATGACTCAAAATTGAGGAAATCTGTTGAACCGTAAAGATCTGCCCATTGGGATATTCGACTCTGGCGTTGGAGGACTCACCGTCTTCTCCGCAATCGCGAAAACACTGCCCTATGAAAATCTTCTCTATCTCGGAGATACCGCACGCGTTCCCTACGGATCTCGCTCTCCCGAAACCATATTACGATACGCACAGCGTATTGCCGGACATCTGACAAATCGAGGAGTCAAAGCACTCGTTATCGCATGTAATACTGCGACAAGCTATGCCCTTAGAGAATTGCAAGACGTTGCCGCACGCGAGTCCATTCCCGTCATCGGCGTCATTCAACCCGGTTCCATCGATGCTGTCCAAAGCTCAAAAACACAAAAAATTGGTGTTATCGGAACCGAAGGAACCATACGCAGTAGGAAGTATGAAGAGGCTCTCCAAGCTTTATCACCCGAGGTTCAAACCTATACCCAACCGTGTCCTCTGCTCGTGCCTCTGATCGAAGAGGGTTGGACAAAAGACCCTGTTACAGTCGAAGTTCTCCGACGATATTTAGAGCCACTCAAGGAAGGACCTGACACCATTATCATGGGCTGCACGCATTACCCCCTTATCACCGAACTCATGGAACAAACTCTTCCCAATGTGACCTTCATCAATTCTGCGGTGGCAACCTCAAAATTCTGCAAAAGCGAACTGGCGTTGCGCTCTCTACTTCGCAAGGAGCACACGAGCCCCCAATATCACTTCCTCGTGACAGATAATCTTGAGAAATTTCGTAAAATCAGCTATTATTTTCTTGGTCAGGAACCACAATCCTTGGAATTAGTCGACCTAACAGAAGAAGATGCCGAGCGCTTTAAGCTATGATTCGCCTCTACAACGTCAGCAAAAGTTACGGCAATATTT